>JAHEBX010000085.1 GCA_024642045.1 Pseudorhodobacter sp.
TCGGCCATGATCTCGTTGATGCGGGAGCGTTTCATGTCTGGGGTCCGTTGGTCAGGAATTCAATCACCATAGCCGCAGTCCAGGTGAAGCGTCCACCACCGCAAGCCGTGCCATCAACCGGGCTGTAATATTCCGCAAACCCACTCCGCAGGATCAACCCAAGGCTGTCCGCCACGATCCGTGACGCCACAGCGGTCTCACCCGCTCGGGTCAATCCGTCTGCGATCATATAGTTGACGATCAGCCACACTGGACCACGCCAATAGCGCAATGCGTCAAATTCAGCGGCATCGGGATCGTGGCTTGGCACAAGGTAGCGCACCTTGTCCCCCAGTCCCGCCAAGGTAGCGGCGATGACGCGACAACGCTCGGCAGGGATCGGTGCAAAAGCCGCAAGCAGACCGCCGATTGACGGGCTTTGCACCAAGCGCCCAAGCTGACGGTCGAGGCACAGGTATTGCCCATGCGGCGCACTCCACAGGCTTTCCATCGCGCCAAGCCCCTTGTTTGCCTGAGCCTGCGAACGGGTCGCGATCTCGGTCTGGCCAAGCTCGGTCGCAAGGCTTGCGATATCAGAGCACGCACGCAGCAAGATCGCGTTAAAGCCCGGATCCACCACTTGGAATGGGGAAGCATCGTGCAGCCTTTCGTTGTCCCAGCCGAGCCCGCGAAACAACTGCACCAGATAGATATAGCGCTCGTATTGCGCTTGGGTTGGGCGATGCGCGGGGTTGGCGTGCTGGGTGTCGCGGCGGGTAAAGGGCATCACACCCTCGGTTGGCACTCGCTCAAAAGCGGCATCCCAATCAACCGAATTGTCGCGACCCGATTCCCATGGGTGAATGATCGCCACAAGCCCCGAGCCGTGCGGATCACGACAGCGAAAGAACCAGTCATGCCATTTCGCGATTTTCGGCAGCAGCGCCGATGCGCGCGCGCGCGCCATGTTTTTGTCTTTGGCGCGTGCATAAAGCCGCGCCACGGCAAAGCCTGCAACGGCTGGCTGGGTGATCCCAGAGGTCGGCACAGCCCGCCCCGTCGCCCAGACATCCGGACCGGGGAAATAGCCGTCATCCTGTTTGTGAAACACGATATGGGGCACCATACCGTCGTCCCATTGATGGGCGAACAGCGTCTCGATCTCGGTCCAGGCGCGGGACTCGTCAAAATGGGCTTGGCCAAGTGCCGTCAGACACGAGTCCCAATTCCATTGAAACGGATACAGACCGTGCGTCGGCACCGTGTAGGCGCCCAGATCGTTCTCGCGCAGGATTTCGGCGGCGTGGTCAAGCAGGGCTTGGGTCATAACATGCTCCGGATATCAGGAAACGGCCTGAGTGGTTTCGGGGTGGAACCAGCGAATGCGGCCCTTTTGTGGGGCAAGCCGCATGCGCTCGCCCGGTTGGATGACACGTTCGCTGTCGAGAACGGCGCGAAATGGATGCCCGTCAACCGCAAAGGTCACCAAGAGATGCGCGCCCAAAGGTTCTACCAGCCGCACGGTCGCGGGAAGGCCTGTCTCGGAGGGGGTGACGTCTTCGGGACGAATAGCAAAGTCAAGACCGGCGGCGTCGGTCTTGGGGCCTTGAAAGTGCTCGCCTGCGACGGTCCATGTGCCGCCGCCAGCCGGGGTTGCAGGCAGGAAATTCATCGGCGGATTGCCGATAAAGCTCGCCACAAAGCGCGCGGCGGGGTTGCGGTAAACCTCAATCGGGCTGGCCGATTGCACGATATGGCCCTGATGCATGACCGAAATGCGATCAGCGAGGCTCATGGCCTCGACCTGATCATGGGTGACATAGATCGCCGTAGTCTTGCTTTCCGCCAGAACGCCTTTCAGTTCGGCCCGCATTTCCAGACGCAAAAGCGCGTCCAGATTGGACAGCGGTTCATCCATCAAGATCACATCGGGTTCCATCGCCAGCGCGCGCGCGACGGCGACACGTTGACGTTGCCCGCCCGAAAGCTCGCCCGAATAGCGCTTCAGCAGTTGCTCGATATGCATCAAGGTCGCGGTGCGTTCGACCCGGCGCTTGACCTCGGCCTCCGGCATCTTCTGCATACGCAGACCAAAACCGATATTTTCAAACACCGTCAGATGCGGAAAGACCGCGTAGTTTTGAAACACCATCGCAATGCCGCGATCGCGTGGCGGCAAATGGTCGACGCGGCGCTCACCGATCCAGACTTCGCCGGTTGTGGCGCTCTCCAGCCCGGCGATGATGCGCAGCAGCGTGGTCTTGCCACACCCCGAAGCCCCGAGCAAAACCATGAATTCTTGATCCGCAATCGTCAGGTCGATCGAGTGCAGCGCCTGATAAGCGCCAAAGGTCTTGGCGACGTTCTTGATTTGAATTTGTGCCATTTTGGTGGTCCTTAGCGGTTGGCAATGCCCCACATCGCAAAAAGATATTTGCGAACGGCAAAGATGAAGACGAGGGCGGGAACGACAAGGATGAAGCCGCCGGCGAATTTCAGATGCAAGGGTGAGGTGCCCAAAGATTGCAGCAAGAATGCGGTCAGCGTTCGGTTCTCGATCGTCAGCACGGCGGCTGCGAAAACCTCGTTCCACGAGATCACAAAGGCAAAGATGGCGCTGGCGGCGATGCCGGGGGCGATCAGCGGCAGCACCACTTTGGTAAAGGCCGTAAAACGCGTGCATCCAAGCGTCCAGGCGGCCTCTTCCAACTCGATCGGGATGCCGGAAAACAGCGAAAAGGTGATCAGCACGGCAAAAGGAATGGCAAGTGTGGTATGCACAAGTGCAAGGCCGAACAAAGTGTCGTCAAGCCCCGTGCGGATGAACAAAACCGCAAGCGGCAGTGCCAAGAGCGGCAGCGGAAAGGCGCGCGTCAGCAGGATCAGCACGCGGAAGGTTTCCTTGCCGCGAAAGTCAAACCGCGACAGCGCATAGCCCGCTGGCGCGCCAAAGGCGATCGCCATCACCATGGTAAGGCTTGCCACGATGATCGAATTCTTCAACGCCTTCAGCATCCCCGCGAAATTCGCAAAAAAGCTCAGACTGCCAAGGTCAAACTCGGGCCAGAACGGCTTGGGGAAACTTGCGACGGTTTCGGGCGATGAGAGGGTGTTGATCAACAGAAAATAAATTGGCACCAGCACCCAAGCGCAGAGCAACACCACCGAGGCTTGAAACAAGAACCGACCGGATTTGCGCACCTGCGCGGTATTTATCGGGGAAGCCGTCATATCCGTGCTCCTTTAGGCACGCGCAGAACGCGCAAGACAAGCAGAGTAAAGCCAATGGAAATCCCTAGGATAATCAGTGCCATAGCCGCCGCACCCGCGCTGTTGTTCAGCGCGAATTGCAGCTCGTAGGTCTGCCCCATCAGCACCGGAAACACCGTGCCGCCAAGCGCTGCGACGACGGCGAACACCTCAAAGGCCAGAATGATCCGCAACACAAGCGCGGTTTGCAACGATGGGCGCAGCAGTGGCAGGGTAATCTTGTAAAACCGCTGCCAGGGCGAGGCGCCAAAGACCTCTGCCGCCTCGTAATATTCTTTCGGGATCAGACCGATACCGGCGACAAGGATCACCAGCATGATCGCGGTGGCGCGCCAGATCTCGGCCAGCGCGATTGCCGCCAACACAATGCCGGGGTGCTGATAGTTCAGCAGGCTGACCGGGCGATCAATCACACCAAGCCCCGCCATCATCGAGTTCAAAAACCCCGATTGATCAAAAATCGCAAGCCAGATCAAACCTGCGGCAAGATCGGAAATGCCAAGCGGGATGGTCCAGATGTAAAGCACCAGATCGCGGCCCTTTTCCATCCGCGTCACCATCGTCGCCATCAACAGCGACAGCGCAAGCTGCACCGGCACCACCAAAGCGGCGAGCAACAGGGTGTTTTTCAACGAAATCGGGAATTTCCAATCGCTGACAACATGGCGAAAGTTCTCAAGGCCAAAGCCGCCGTCGCCGGCAAACGCTTGTTGCGCGACCAACGCAAAGGGATACAGGAAAAACACGCACAGAAACACGGTGACCGGCAGGATCAGAACATAGGGCAGCAGTCTGGCGTTCATGGAATCGCTCCTGACCGAGGGGTGTGGGAAAGGGTGGCCCAAGCCTGTGGCGGCTCGGGCCTTCGGGGGGCCCTTAGGAGGACATCAGCCCCTTATTCGACCGGGCAAGCGCCTTCGGACGGCGCGTCAGGCGCCCAGCATTTCGCGCCGGTCTTTTGCATGATGCCGTTCAGGATCGCGCCTTCGTCGTCCAACACTGTGCGGATATCCTGACCTGCGAGCACGATCCGCTCAAAGGTGTCAGAATAGACCTTGCTGAAAGCGCCACCCTGATCACCCAGACCGGCCGGCAGCAAACCGGGGTTGGCGTCAGGTGCGCCACTCATTTTGGCAATCGCATCGCCAGCGGCCTTGACCGAAGGCGGCAGATCGTCGGGCAGCGCCACATCAATCACCGGAAAGAAGTTGGTGGCACGCAATGTCGCGATCTGAGTTTCCGGCTTCATCATATAGGCGATAAGCGCCTTGGACGCCTCCATATCCGGCGCGGTTTTCGGAATGGCAATGCCTGCGATCACCGGCATAAAGCCGCGTCCCGTCGGACCCGCAGGTGCGGGGAAGGCCACAAACTCATCGGGTTTTTCGTTAAAGGCATTCGCCAGCCGCGATGAGTGATCGAAAGCGATCCAGACCTCTTCGCTCAGCAACTGCTCTTGCATAAAGTTATAGTTGGTCGCACCCGGATTGGTGTGGCTCCACAGCTCCTTGAACTTTTCCCATGCTGTCACCGCCGCATCCGATTTGAAGCTGCGCACAACGCCGTTGGTATAGGACGGATAGAGATAACCTTGGAAAAAACGGTGCTTGAGGCCGTCAGGACCCGCCGGAAAGCCGAACTTCTTTTCGCCGGTTTCCTTCTCAACATTGGCCGTCCACTCGATCAACTGGTCGTAGCTCAGCGCATTGATATCGGCACCAGCGGGCAAATACGCAAGCGCCTTTTTGTTGGCGGCCATGATGTAGCTTGCCTGCATCCAGGGAAGATAGGGTTGTCCGTCAGTGCCCAGCTTGGCCAATTTGGCAAAGGTCGCGTTTACCTTGACACCGCCCAGATCAACCGACGAAAGGTCCACCAATTCTTCGGCCTTCAACGCCGAGAAATCGCCGTGCAATGCGCCCAGCACGCCAATCGTGCCCTTGCCCGCCTCGATTTCGGCCTGCAAGCGGGTCAGCCAGGGGCCACCGTCATTGGCCTGATAATCGACCTTCTGCCCCGCTCCTGCCAGCACCTGATCGCGCATGGCTTGGGTTTCTTCGACGGGCTTGGCTTGCGTTGACCAGAACAACACGTCGGCCTGCGCCGTTGATGCCAAAGCCATCGCCGCAGTTGCGCCCATGAGGGCCATTTTAAAAGACATCTCTCTCTCCCTTTGGTTTGCCACCCGCAACCAGACGGCGCGAGCAATCGCGTTGGGGTTCTTACGCCATCCGCGGATCTGGCCGCGCATGCGTTGATCCGACCCTCCTGCCGGAATCACCCCCCACTCCGACATATTGATATAACGTTATATCATCGGTCAAGGCATAATTTTCCCAAAATTCGCGCCATTTGCTGCAATCCAGCAGGTTTTCTCTTCATTTCTGTGATATTTCAGGTATTCAAATTGTAACGTTATATCAGCGAGTGTCGGTCGTGGCGCAAAAGCCAAAACTTCAAACTGTGGCACAATTGGCAGGCGTTTCTTTGGCCACCGTCAGTCAGGTCCTGCGTGGCGCGGGGCGGATTTCCGAAGAGACCCGCAAAAAAGTCCAGCTGGCGGCAAAGCAGCTTAATTATGTGCCCGACGGTCGCGCGGCTGCGATGCGCTCGGGGCAGAATCGCGAAATCGGCATGGTGATTCACCAGATCGCCAACCCGTTCAATGCCGAGGTGATCAGCGGCGTCAGCGATCTTCTGGAAAGCGAAGGCTATCTGGTCTCGGTTCTTGACAGCCGCGACGATCCGGCGAAAGAGGCGCGCAATCTGGAAGCCTTTATCCGCAGCGCCCGGGGCGGGCTGCTCTGGGTGCCTGCGGGCGAAATCCACGAGCGTGCGCTTGCGCTGCTTGCGACCCACTCAATGCCCACGGTTACGTTTCTGCGCAAAGTTGTCGGGGCCAGTTTCGACCATGTTGGCATTGAAAACACTGCGGCAACGGCGAAAGCGACGCATTATCTGGCCGACCTTGGCCACCGGAACATTGCGTTTTTCGGGGGCGTAGGAATGGGGCAGGTTCGCAAAGAGCGCATTGCGGGCTATGTACAAACGCTGCAAGAGCGCGGCATGCCGGGCCCCATTGTCTGGGAGTCTGCCGATACCAAACTGTCAGGGTTGGATGCAGCGGTTGCGTTGCACGACAGGCATCCCGAAGTAACAGCCCTTGTGTGCAACGGCGATATGGTGGCTTTGGGGGCCTGTCTTGCCCTGCCGCGCCTTGGGCTCGAGGCGGGCAAGGATATTTCGATCATCGGCTTTGACGACATTGCCGATGCGGCCGTCGCGACCCCGTCACTGACCACTCTGGCGGTCAATCCGTCGATGTTGGGCAAGAAGCTCGCGCGCGTTCTCATCGACCGAATTCGGGAACCGCTGATGCCTCAGGTATGCGTAACGGTGCCGACCCAGTTGATCGTCAGACGGACAACGGGGCCTCTGGCCGCGTGTCGATAAAGGTTTGCGACACAGAGATCGGATCAGGACGCTCCGCGCCGATATTCCGGGGGGTCGGCGGAACCTATGCGGCAGAAATCAAGCCTGCAGGAACCGCCACTGCATTGCCCCAAAACCCACCCCCCCGACATCATGCCAAAGCCTGAGATCGCTGAATCATCAACAGATTGTGCCAAAGCTTCCGCGTGGAGTGTTCTCGCGGCAAACGAAGACCAGTGACCCTATGTCAGCCTCGTCAATTGCCTGTCGCGATGCGATAAGCCACCCAGACAGGTGAAACCGGCACGGCAGACAAGGGTGCGCCCTGTCGATCCGTGGCGCCAACGTTTCGTCAAAACCCTGTTGCTGCTCGGGCATTGAACTTTGGCGACTGCGCTGCGCTTTCGGGGCAGGCTCCAGACCACATCGCCCCGCGCAGCCATGAAGATCTACAATGAAGGAAAGACCGACCATGTCACCAACGGCAACCCTGAACCGCCAGATCCTGTTGGCAGAACGCCCCAAAGGCGAGCCGACTGAAAAGACATTGCGTTTGACAGAAGTGGCCCTTCCCTCGGCGGGCGCAGATCAAATGCTGTTGCGCACCGAGTTTCTTTCGCTGGACCCCTATATGCGAGGCCGGATGAGCGATGCGCCATCCTATGCGGCTCCGGTGGACATCGGCGGCGTTATGGTTGGCGGGACGGTGGCGCGGGTTGTCAGCTCTCAGATCACAGGCTTCGCGACGGGCGATTGGGTGCTCAGCTTCAACGGCTGGCAGGATTATGCGGTATCAGATGGCAAGGGCGTGACCAATCTCGGCCCGTCGCCGCAGCACCCGTCCTGGGCGCTTGGGATCATGGGCATGCCCGGCTTTACCGCTTGGGCTGGTCTGACGCAGATCGGCGCGCCCAAGGCGGGTGAGACGATTGTGGTGGCCGCCGCAACCGGACCTGTTGGTGCCACGGTAGGGCAGATCGGCAAACTGTTGGGGTGCCGGGTCGTCGGCGTGGCGGGCGGGCCCGAGAAATGCGCCTATGCCGTCGATGAGCTGGGCTTTGACGCCTGTATCGATCACAAGGCAGCTGACTTTGCCGAACACCTGAAGACCGCCTGCACCAAGGGCATTGATGTCTATTTCGAAAACGTCGGCGGCAAAGTCCTCGATGCGGTGATACCGCTGCTCAATCCCAAGGCGCGGGTGCCGGTGTGCGGGCTGGTTTCGCAGTATAACGCCACCGCTTTGCCCGCAGGCCCCGACCGCATGAACTGGCTGATGGGACAGATCTTGCGCAAGAAAATCAAGCTGCAAGGCTTCATCATTTTCGACGACTTTGCCCATCTCTACCCAGAGTTTGCCAAAGAAATGTCCGCCTGGATCGAGAGCGGCAAAATCAAATATCGCGAAGAGATTATTGACGGTCTCGAAAACGCCCCGGCGGCTTTCGTCGGTCTTTTGCGCGGCGAGAACTTTGGCAAGCGTGTGATCCGCGTTGGCACACACTAAAATCCTGCAAGGAACTGGCATTAACATTCTTGTGGTGCTTACTTCGCACGACATACTCGGTGACACTGGTAAAAAGACCGGCTTCTGGCAGGTGGAATTTGCAGCGCCCTAACCTGCATTCTGGGCGCGAATGCCCTGTGTTTTGTCAATCGGCTGTGGATGCGCTCAATAAAATGGAAGAGGCCGATCAGTTCGCCTGAACCGAGCGCTTGCCGATTGCTTTGACAGACCAAATCGCTTTCGGATTTCCTTAGAATAGCGGGGTATCTGATGGCCGAAGAACGGGTTTCGCGACCATGCGTCGGTCGGGCGGAACGGGTGAGTTTGCGCGCTCTGCCGCCCGATTGAACCCACTGCCCGCCGACGCTCAGATCACCGCCCCAGAAACTGCCGCTGATGCGGCCGATAAAGCCAAGGAACTTGCCGAATGACCGTCACTTATCTCAAACGCGCTCAAGCGGCTGATCCAGCGCAAAGCACGGATCTCTCGACCAAAGTCGCAGCCATTCTGGCCGAGATCGAGGCCGGAGGCGAAGCCGTCGCGCGCCGCCTTGCCCGCGATCTGGATCATTTCGAGGGCGAGATCGAGGTTTCGGACGCAGCCATCGCCGCCGCTTGCGCCCGCGTGCCGCAGGGGCTCAAGGACGACATCGCCTACGCCCATGAAAACATCGCTAAATTTGCCCAGGCCCAGCGTGCCAGCGTCGGCGAAACCGAGGTCGAACTGCGGCCGGGACTGACCGTCGGGCAGCGCCTGATCCCCGTCAATGCGGCGGGCTGCTATGTGCCCGGCGGGCGCTATAGCCATATTGCGAGTGCGATGATGACGG
This sequence comes from Pseudorhodobacter sp., assembly GCA_024642045.1. GTDB lineage: Bacteria > Pseudomonadota > Alphaproteobacteria > Rhodobacterales > Rhodobacteraceae > Cypionkella. Next base: position 9,019 of record JAHEBX010000085.1, read on the forward strand.
TGACGACGGCCAAGGTGGCGGGGGTGGGCCATGTCGCGGCCGTCTCGCCACCGCGCGCCGATGCGCCTGCGGGGGTGCCGGATGCGATCCTTTACACGCTCAAGCTCTGCGGCGCGGACAGGGTGTTGGCCTTGGGCGGCATTCAGGGCGTCGCCGCGATGGCCTTTGGTCTTTTCGGCCTGCCCAAAGCCGATATCCTCGTCGGCCCCGGCAACCAATATGTAGCCGAAGCCAAGCGGCTGCTTTACGGGCGTGTCGGCATTGACATGATGGCAGGGCCGACCGACAGCATGGTGGTGGCCGATGCCACGGCCAACCCCTTGGTGGTCGCCTGGGATCTGATCGGGCAAGCCGAGCACGGCAGCAATTCGCCGGTCTGGCTGATCACTGACAGCCCGACCCTTGCCGCCGAAGTGGCCCGCCTTGCGCCCATCTGCGCGGCCGAATTGCCACAACCGAACCGCGCCGCAGCCGAGGGCGCCTGGGCCACCCTGGGCGAGATCATCCTGTGCGAAAACCGCGAGGCGATGGCCGCACAGGCCGATGCGATTGCGCCTGAACATCTGCACATTCAAGCCGCCGATCTGAACTGGTGGAAAGGCCGGCTGCACTCTTACGGCTCGCTGTTTCTGGGCGCGAATTCCACCGTGGCCTTTGGCGACAAGGCCGCGGGCACCAATCACGTTTTGCCCACCAGCGGCGCTGCACGCTATACAGGCGGGCTTTCGGTGCATAAGTTCCTGAAAACCGTCACATGGCAGCGGGTCGAGGCCGAAGCCCTGCCCCGCCTCGCCGCCGTTACCGCGTCGATCAGCCGATTTGAAGGCATGGAGGGCCATGCCCGCACCGCCGACATTCGCCTTGCAAACTTTGCGGGCCAACAGCCTAACTAAAGGATCCAAAATGCAACTTTCCCGCTTTCCCCGCATCCGCATGGGCCATATGCCAACCCCTCTGGAACATATGCCGCGCCTTTCGGCCTTGCTGGGCGGGCCCGAGATCTGGATCAAGCGCGACGATTGCACCGGCCTTTCCACGGGCGGCAACAAGACCCGCAAACTGGAATTCCTGATGGCAGAGGCGGTTGCGATGGGCGCGGACATCGTGCTGACCCAAGGCGCCACGCAATCGAACCATGCACGCCAGACGGCGGCGGCGGCGGCGAAACTGGGTATGGATTGCCATATTCTGCTGGAAGACCGCACCGGCTACAACGAGCCGAACTACCGTATGAATGGCAACGTTTTGCTTGATGTGCTGCACGGCGCCACGATCGAACATCGCGGCCCGGGGCTGGACATGAACGCCGAGATGTTCGCCGTGGCCGAAACATTCCGCGCCAAGGGCCGCACCCCCTACGCCATCGTCGGCGGCGGCTCGAACGCGACGGGCGCGCTTGGCTATGTCAACTGCGCTTTGGAATTGCTGGGACAGACGGTCGAAAAGGATCTGGTGTTTGACCACATGGTCACCGCGACGGGGTCTGCGGGCACCCATGCGGGCCTGATCGTGGGGCTGAAGGCTCTGAATGCACAACTGCCGCTGTTGGGCATCGGTGTGCGGGCGCCGCAAGAAACCCAAGAGGGCAATGTTTTCAAACTCGCCCAAGCGGTCGAGGAAAAACTGGGCCTGCAAGGCGTGGTAAAACGCGCAGACGTGGTGGCCAACTGCGACTATATCGGCAAGGGCTATGGCATTCCCGCCGAAAGCACACTGGAAGCGATTGATCTCTTTGCCCGCACCGAAGCGATCCTGCTTGATCCGGTTTACTCGGGCAAAGGTGGCGCGGGCCTGATTGATCTGTGCCGCAAGGGTCATTTCAAAAAGGGCGAGCGGATCGTTTTCCTGCACACCGGCGGCGCAATTGGCCTGACCGGCTATACCCATGTGTTGCCACACGCATGAAACGCGTTGGCATCCTTGGCGGCATGGGGCCAGAGGCGACGGTTCTGTTGATGCAGCGCGTGTTGGCGGCCACCCCGGCCCGCGATGACGCCGATCATATCCCTTTGATCGTGCACCAAAACCCGCAAGTTCCCAGCCGGATCAAGCGTCTGATCGAAGGCGCGGGCGACGACCCCGGCCCCGTGCTGGCCCAGATGGCGCGCGACGTGCAGGCCGCAGGGGCCGAAGCGCTCGCCATGCCGTGCAACACCGCCCATGCCTATGCGGATCAGATCATCGCCGCGACGCCGCTGCCGTTTCTGGACATGCGCGCGGCCACCGTGGCGCGGCTGCCCAAGGGGCGCATTGGTATGTTGGCCTCGCCGGCAGTGCGCCTGACGGGGGCCTTTGATGCGGCCTTTGCCACCGCCGGTCTGACACCGGTCTGGCCCGAAGATGAGGCCCCGGTTCTGGCCCTGATCCGGTCCGTCAAAGCGGGCAAGGCTGGTCAGGCAGAGGCAGATCAGATGGCGCAGATTGCCGCGCAGGCGATGCCGCACTGTGATCATCTGCTGGTCGCCTGCACCGAGCTTTCCCTGCTGACCCACGCGCTGCCCAAACAGGGCTGGACCGATAGTCTGGAGTGTCTGGTTGCCGAAATCAGACGCTTTGCGCTGGGCTGACAGTGCCAAGCTGCGGTTCATCGTCTTCTTCCACGACGATGGCATCTGCCATATCTGGTGCGATGGCGGCAAAGGCCGGCAGCAGCTTTTCGCGCACCAAGCGGCGACAATCGCGCGCCAAGCGTTCGGGCAAACGCCCCAACCCTTCGGCGCGCGCCACAAGATAAACGTGCCGCGTATCGCCCGCAAAGGGCAGCGGCAGGACATCGAGTTTGGAGACAAAGCGCTCGGCGTCCAGCAGGTTCAGCGGCGTCGTAAGCGTCCACCCCCCCGTCTCGACCACCATCGCCAGCACGGCACGGGTGGCGTCAAAGGCGAATCTGCGCGGCACGTTCAACTTGACTCGCTTCAGATGCGCCGAAACCTTGCGCCCGATCGGCAAAGTGTCAGAATACTGCACAAAGGCAAGGTTTTGCAGTGCCGCGCGCGGGTCTTGTCCGGGCGCAATCGCGCCCTTGGCCGTCACGAGGATCAGCGGCTCTGACAAGATCTGTAGTGCTGTGAAGGTATGGCTGTCCTGCGGCAGCACGGCGGTCACGCCGATATCGGCTTGCCGCGTCTGCAGCAACTCGATGATCTGATCAGACCGCCCCGACAGCGCATGCACGAAACACTGGCGAAACCGCGACTGCAGCGACGACACCAGCACCGGTGTCAACGAGGCGTCCAGATCATCGATGATCGCAAGGTTCAGACTGGGCAGCGAGGTGAGGCTCACTTCGGCCAATTCGCTTTGCGCATCCGAGACCACCGACAAGATCCGATGCGCATGCAGTCGCAGCAGCTGGCCCGCGATGGTCAGCGTAATCGGTTTGGCGCGCCGGTCAAACAACTTGGCGCCAATCGCTTTTTCCAGCGCCGTGATATGCTGGCTGACCCCCGAAGGCGAACCGCCGATCCGCTCGGCGGCGCCGGAAATCGAGCCCGTCTCTTCCAGTGCCACAAACACCCGCAATCCGCGCAGGGTAAGTTCATGCGGCGTGTCAGCTTGATCCGCTGCGGCCATTGGTTTTTCCTTTTAGCAGCACCCTAGCGCTCATTTACTTTGGTGGAAACTGCCTTGAATGCGGCGATCAGACCCGCGCGAGGCCGATCAAACGGACCTTGGTCGGTCCTCCAACCCGCTGCCACCTTGGACCAGTCTTCACCCTTGAGTGCTGCGATCGGGACCCCGGAACCAACCCAAGGCATGCCCGCCATGACCACAGTATCAACCCGCACCCGTGCTGGCGCGCATACGCTGAGCCGTGGGCTTACGCCCGCAGATCGATCTTCGGATTTGCGGCCATCACGCGTGCCGCCCGCGCAATCGGGGGTGTAAAGGCCGTCATCGGAACGATTTCATCATGCCCTCTGCGTCCGGGGACGGCGATGAACATCAAAGGCCCTTACTTCGGGTCATCAATCCTGCGGGGGTTCGTGACAGAGCGCAAGCATTGCGCCGCGTAATTCCGCAAGACCCTTAAGCCGCCCGATCGCGGGGTACCCGGGTGCGGATTTACGGTGGTGGTCGTCCAGAATGTTCTGGCCGTGGTCGGGTCGCATCGGAATATTCCAGTCGGCCCGGCCTTCGCTTTGCCGTCGCATCTGTTCAGCAACCGCGGCCTTCAGCACCGCAACCATATCGGTCGAGCCCCCAAAATGCTCGTCCTCGTGAAACGATCCCGGCACGCCGCCATCTTCCATCCGCACATTGCGGAAGTGATAGAAATGGATATGCGGGCCAAGCCGTTGCAGCATTTTGGCCAGCTCATTGTCCGGCCGCGCCCCAAGGCTGCCGGTGCAAAAGGTAACGCCATTGGCGGGCGAGGGCACCGTTGTGACCAGCCAGTTCAAATCGGCCTCGGTCGACATGATGCGTGGCAGGCCCAGCAGCGGCCACGGCGGATCATCCGGATGGCAGCACAGCCGCATCCCAAGCCGTTCGGCGGCCGGCACAACTGCCTGCACAAACCCCTGCAGGTGCGCGCGCAGCCGTTCCGCATCAATATGCGCATAGCGTGTCAGCCTCTCGCGCAGGCTGTCCAGCGTCCAGCGCTCCACGGCACCGGGCAGCCCAGCAAGGATATTGCGCGTCAGCCGCGCGCGGTCAGCGTCGCTATGATGCTCGGCACGTTCGCGGGCCTTGGCCACGACGTCATTGGGGTAATCCGCCACGGCGCCTTCGCGCTTCAGCACAAAGAGATCAAACGCCGCAAAATCCACCAGATCAAACCGCAGCGCCGTCGCCCCCGAAGCCATCGGCGCGGCAAGATCGGTGCGCGTCCAGTCCAACACGGGCATGAAATTATAGCAGATGATCTTTATCCCCTCGGCAGCAAGGTTCTCAAGCGAGGTGATCCAATGGGCGAAATGCTGCGCCGCCGCTGGCGCGCCCGTGCGGATATCTTCGCTGACCGGCAGGCTTTCGACCACATCCCAAGTCATGCCGGCAGCCTCGATCACCTCGCGGCGCGCGCGGATCGCATCGCGCGGCCAAACGTCGCCGGGAGGAATGTGGTAAAGGGCTGTGACAATCCCTTCGACACCGGCCTGCCGGATTTCTGGCAGCGTTACGTTATCCTCGGGGCCAAACCATCGCCAAGTCTGTCGCATTTTGAGCCTGCTGCTTTCTGTTGGGTCAGGAGTTGCTCTGCGCAAACAAATCCGCAGAGGTCGGCGCCGAGTGTTTCATGGCAAAAATCAGCATATCCAGCGCCCCGCCGCCGTGCCCGCGACATGAGGGGCCAAACGGGATGGTCTCAGCAGAGCGGGGAATTGGCACGTGTCTGATCCTGCGTCTGGCTGGTGAAATCGGCGGGCTCAACGGGCACGAGCGCGCCCCTGCCTTGCACGACAGACCGCGCCAGACGGCAAGCGAGGGCAATGCTGTCAGGCAGGCTTTTGTGCTGCGCGAGACCCGCGAGGAACCCTGCGTTAAAGCTGTCACCGGCGGCAGTGGTATCGACGACATCGGTCAAAGGTGGCACCGCCACCACGCCGGTCTGATCTCCTTGCAGATAATAGACAGGCGCGGCACCGTTTTTGACCACGACCGTCTGCGCGCCGGCCCCAGCATAGCGCGCACC
>JAHEBX010000086.1 GCA_024642045.1 Pseudorhodobacter sp.
GTCGGCCTGAACGCCCTGATCCAACACAAGGGCGCAAAAACCGGACTGATCTGCACGGCGGGCCATGAAGACAGCATCGAAATCCGGTTGGGTCACAAAGAAGACGGCTATCGCTATGACCCGGAATATCCGCCCGCCACGATGCTGGTGCCGCGCTATCTGCGGCGCGGTGTGCGCGAGCGTATCTTGTCGGACGGCACGATCCGCACGCCGTTGACCGAGGCTGACGTTCGAGCGGCCTGCGAGATTTTCCTGGCAGAAGGCATCGAGACGGTTGCGATCAGCTTTGTATGGTCGGTGCTTCACCCCGAGCATGAACGCCGCGCGGGCGAGATTGTGCGCGAGATGATGCCAGGCGTGATTTTGACAATGGGATCAGAACTTTACCCACAAGTCCGCGAATATACCCGCACCTCGACCGCCGTGGTAAACGCCTATCTTGCGCCGATCATGAAGCGCTATGTGACCGCCGTAGACGCCTATTTCCAGCAGCTTGGGGCGCGTCAACCGGTGCGTTACTACCAGTCCAACGGCGGGCTTGCGATTGGTCAGGCAATGACGGATCGCTCGGTTTATGCCATCAACTCGGGTCCGGCTTCGGCACCAGCGGCTGGGCTTTACGTCTGTGCGCCGTTTGGCAAAACCGATGTGATCACTGTCGATATGGGCGGCACCTCGTTCGACATCACCCTGACCAAAGACGGTTCAACCAATATCAACAAGAACATCGATTTTCTGCGCTATCGCATCGGGGTGCCGATGATTCAGGTGGAAACGCTTGGCGCGGGTGGCGGATCAATCGGCTGGATCGACGAGACGGGTCTTTTGCAGATGGGTCCGCAGTCGGCGGGCTCTGATCCGGGCCCGGCCTGCTATGGTCAAGGTGGGCAACTGCCGACGGTATCGGATGCCAATATCGTGCTGGGTTACCTCAATCCGGATGGCCTTGTGGGCGGGCGGCTGCCGCTGGATGCGCAAAAGGCGCATGACGCGGTCAAGACCCAACTTGCCGACCCGCTGGGCCTGTCGGTTGAACGCGCGGCCTATGGCATGTTCACCATCGTGAATGCCAATATGATCAACGGCATCCGGCGCGTCACAATTGAGCGTGGCTACGACCCGCGCGATTTTGTGCTTGTCGGGGCGGGCGGTGCCACCGCTGCCCATATCACCGCGCTGGCGGCGGATATGGGTATTGATACCATCGTGCTGCCAAAGCTTGCTTCGGGCCTTTGTGCCTTTGGTCAGATCATTTCGGATGTGAAATACAACTACATGGCCACAGCGGTGCTGCGTCTGGATCATGACGCGGCCTACGGGCGCATCGACAGCCTGTTCAACGAGATCGAAGCGCAGGGGATTGCGCATTTGCAATCAGATGGCTTCACTGAAAACAGCACCATGATCAAGCGCAGTCTTGATATGCGATATGTCGGACAAGTGCATGAATGCACAGTAGAAATCGGAAACTTTCCGGTCAATGCCCATACCATCGATCAGATCAAGGCAGCTTTCCACGCCCGCCACGAGCAGCTCTATACCTACGCAGAGCCGCATTCCATCGTTGAGGTGGTGAACATCGAAAGCACGGTTTACGGCTTGGTTGAAAAGCCCCGCCGCATGCACATCGCGGCTGGTGCGCAGGCGTCTTTGGCAATCAAGGCCCACCGCGACGCCGTCTTCTCGGCGGATGGCAAGCGCATCAAAACCCCGATCTATGATGGCTCGGCCTTGGGTGCTGGCGCGCGTATTCAAGGACCGGCGATCATCGAGGAAGTGACCACCACCATTGTGATCGAGCCGGGATGGACCGCCGTTCTGGACGAATCCGGTTCGTATCTGATCACCCATGACAAGCAGGGGGCCACATGAGCCAACTTGGCGCAAACAAGCTATCGGTCGCTTTTGCCGGCCTCAAGGCCCTGTCGGAGGTTGATCTTGCGATCAACACTGGCCAGATCACCGGGCTGATCGGCCCGAATGGTGCGGGCAAGACCACGCTTGTAAATGTGCTGACCGGCTTTCAGGCCCCCACGAGCGGAGCGGTGACCCTGAACGGCACCGCTCTGAGCGGGCTGCAACCCCATCAGATCCGGCGCAAAGGCATCGCCCGCACGTTTCAGGGTGGGCGATTGTTCCGCGATCTTGCGGTGATCGACAATCTTGAAGTCACTGGCGTCGGGCTGGGGCTGTCGCGCGCCCGCGCCCGCGCCGAAGCTGCCGCGATGCTGGAATGGATCGGAATTGCCGCCTTGGCCAATCGTATTGCGGGCACTTTGCCATATACTGACGAACGCCGCGTGGCGATTGGTCGGGCTTTGATCGGCAAACCCGCCTATGTTCTGCTTGACGAGCCCGCCGCAGGGATGTCCGGGCCCGAGGCGGCTGAGCTTTCACGGCTTGTGCATCGAATCGCAAGCGAAATGGGCTGTGGTGTGCTGTTGATCGAGCACAATGTCGGTCTGGTGCTGAAGCTTTGCGACCATATCGTTGTGCTGGATTCAGGCGCGGTGATCGAGTCCGGAACGCCGGACGCCATCCGCAACAGCGAAAAGGTCCGCCACGCCTATATGGGCACCGCCGCCGAAACTGCCGCCCCGGTCTTGGAGACGCTGATATGAGCCTCCTTGCCCTTTCGAATATCACCATTCGCTATGGCCGCCTTACCGCCGTGCGCAACGTCGCCTTCAATTTGATCGAGGGTGAGATCCTGTTCATCACCGGCCCGAACGGCGCGGGAAAGTCCTCGCTTTTGCGGGCGATTGCCGGCGTTACTCCGCCATCAAGTGGGAGGATAGATTTTGGCGGCCAAGACATCACCGGCCGCACCCCCGAGGACATCGCACGCATGGGTGTGTCGATGGTGCCCGAGGGGCGCGAGGTGTTCGGCAGCCTGACCATTCAGGAAAATCTCATGGTTGGCACTGGAATGCACGCGCGCGAAGGCAATTGGCGCAGTCGGGCAGCGGCTGAACTGGAGGCCGTCTACGAGACCTTTCCGATCCTGAAAGAGCGCCGCCATTCTCAAGCCGGCCTCTTGTCGGGTGGGCAACAGCAGATGTTGGTGATTGGTCGGGCGCTGATGACCAACCCGCGCCTGATCGCGATTGACGAGCCGTCACTTGGCCTTGCCCCCAACATCACTGACCAGGTTTACGAGCGGCTGATCGCGCTGCGCAGGCATCGCGCGCTGACGCTGCTGATTGTCGAGCAATCCTCGACCCGTGCGCAAATGGTCGGCGGGCGGATGATCCTGATGCGCGGCGGCGAGGTGCTGCTGGATGGCGACGCTCGCGCCATGGGGCAGTCCGAGGCGATGCAGGCGGCCTACTTTGGCTATGGAGATCACTGATGCAAACCCTGTTTGACGCGCTCAGCCTTGGATCGCTTTATGCTCTTGGAGCCCTAGGCATTGCCCTGATCTTTGGCGTGATGCGGCTGGTCAATTTCGCGCATGGCGACGTGATATCCTTTTCAGTATTCGCGCTGCTCTGGCCCTCTACCGACGCGGTTGCCTTGGTTTTCGCGGGAGATTTGCCGTGGTTTCTGCTGATCCCCTTCGTGCTGCTGATGGGCGCGGGTCTGTCGGTTCTGTGCGAGCTGATCATTTTCCGGCGATTCCGCGGTGCCAACCCTGCCACGATGATGATCGCCTCATTCGCGCTTGGCTTTGTGATCCGTTACTTCCTGCTGATGCTGTTTTCCAGCCGACCAAAGTCGATCTCGCTCTTGCCCGCTTTGTCGCAACCTGTTGAGATTTTGGGCGCGCGGATCCCATTGCTGCAGGTCATCACGATCGTCGCCACGATAGCGATCCTGTTCGCGCTGACTGCGTTTTTGAAACGTACCCGTTTTGGCCTTGAGATGCGGGCCGCAGCCGAGAACTTCACCATGGCGCGGATGTTGGGCGTGCGGGCAAATCGCGTGATCATGGGCGCCTTCGCCCTGTCGGGGGCCTTGGCTGCAGCCATCGGTCTGATCCTTGCCAGCCAAACCGGAACCGCCGACATCCAGATGGGGGGGGCGGTGATGCTGATGGCCTTCATCGCAACGGTCATCGGCGGTTTGGGATCCTTGCCCGGAGCGGTGTTGGCAGGCTTTTTGCTGGGGGCGGCGTCGGTCGTCATGCAAACACTTCTGCCGATTGACGCGCGACCCTTTCGCGATGCCTTCGTCTACGGCGCGGTGATCCTTGTGCTGATTTTCCGGCCTCAGGGCCTGATCGCGGCACCCGGCACGAAAGAAAGGGTCTGACATGACCGACCCGAACAAGCCCGCTTCTGTTGCCCGCCGGACCATTTCGACGCCTCTGATCCTGACGGCGATCTTGATCGCCTTGGCGCTGATCGCCTTGGCCTCTGGGTCGCGGCCGTTCAACCAAACGGTCATCGACATATTCCTGCGGGTGATCCTTGTCGTCGGGCTCTACATCTTTATCGGCAATTCTGGGGTGATGTCGTTTGGCCACATCGGCTTTACCTGCCTTGGCGGTTATGCGGCGGCTTGGCTGACCATGCCACCAATGATGAAGCAAACGTTGCTGCCGGGTTTGCCCAACTGGCTGATGCAGCTTCAATTGCCCTATTGGGCAGGTGCGCTGATTGCAGCCCTTTGGGCAGCACTATGGGCCGCAGTTTTTGGCAAGATCCTGCTGCGATTGTCGGGGATCGCGGCCTCGATCGCGACATTCGCGATGCTGGCGATGATCAACACGATCTATTCCAACTGGGAGTCCGTCACGGCCGCCACCTCCTCGGTGGTCGGCATCCCGATCGTTCGCACCATTTGGCCCTATCTGATCGCGGCAATTCTTTCGGTATTCATTGCTTGGGCACATGCGATATCGCGCGCGGGGCTTGCCCTTCGCGCCGCCCGAGACGAGCCGACTGCGGCAGCCGCGTCGGGCGTCGATATCACAAAAGAGCGCCTGATTGCCTTTGTGATTTCTGGCGCGGTGATGGGGATGGGCGGCGCGCTCTTTGCCCATTCCATCGGCGTCGTGACCCCTGACACCTTTTACCTGACCCTGACCTTCACCTCGCTGTCGATGCTGGTGGTGGGGGGGATTGGCAGCCTTTCCGGCGCAGTGCTGGGCGTCGTCATCCTGTCCAGCCTGATCCAAGCGCTGCGCTGGCTCGAGGCCGGCGTGACTGTAGGGTCCACCACATTTGGCATCCCGAACGGGCTGCAAGAGATCACGCTCGGCATTGTCATGATCGTGATCCTTGCTTTTCGCCCTTCGGGCATCATGGCCAATTCCGAACTCATCTGGCCCCGCGCCAGACCCGAGAAACCGGACGAAATGTCCGGCACCACGCCCACCCAACAAGGAGTAACAAAATGAAAAATCTATCAAGATTGACGATCGCTTTGCTGTCCTGCACCGCCCTTGCCACTCCCGTTTTTGCTGAAGGCGACAAGATCATTGTCGGCTTTGCGACCGCCGAGTCCGGGTTCATGCAGGCTTATGACAAACCGGCTCAAGACGCCGCCATGATCCGAATTGGCGAGATTAACGCCGCAGGCGGCCTTCTGGGCAAGCAGATTGAGGTTGTCACCGCTGACACCAAAACAGATCGTGCCGAAGGGGCAAAGGCAGGATTGACTGTCGTTGATGCTGGTGCGGATTTGGTTGTCGTGTCATGCGATTACGACTTCGGCGCCCCGGCAGCACTTGCGGCGGAAAGTTCGGGCAAAATCTCGTTCTTCCTCTGCGCTGAATCGATCAAGGCCGGTATCCAAGGCGTTGGACCGCACTCTTTCTCGGCATCGGTGCTTGCGGCCGTGCAGGGCGCGACCATGGCGGAATGGTCCTATAACAAGAAAAACGCCCGCACCTTCTATCGTCTGCTCGACACTTGGACCGAATATAACAAAGGCATCTGCGACGGCTTTGACTATATGCTGCCGAAGCTGGAAGGCGCGTCCTTGGTGGGCGAAGACACCTTCAAGAACGAAGACGCCTCGATTGCAGCCCAGATCACGCGGATCAAATCGCTGCCAGCAGAGCCTGATGCCATCATGTTGTGCACAATGATGCCCGGCGCGGTGTCCGCCATCAAGCAAATCCGCGCAGCCGGGATCAACTCGATGATTCTCAACGGCTCTGGGGTGGACGGATCGTATTGGCTTTCGGCAGTGCCGGACTTGTCGAATTTCTACGTCCCCGTCCAAGGCTCGATCTATGGCGATGACCCGAACCCCGATGTCACCGCCTTCAATGCCAAATACAAAGCAGCTACGGGCGGCGATCCTTCGACTCAATATGTCTATCCGGGCTATGTGATGATCGACGTTTGGGCCAAGGCAGTTGAACGCGCAGGCACGACAGAAACCACTGCCGTCGTGGCAGAGCTGGAAAAGATGAATGCCGAGCCAACACTGTTTGGCCCGCGCACCTTTACTGCCGAACTTCACCACCAGAATTCGGCAAAATATCTGATTGTGGATACGGAAAATGGCAAACCCGGCGTGGTGGACAGCTGGACTATTTCCGCGCCAATCCCAGTCGCTGATCTGATGAAGTAGATACGAATTCGGCCGCCGAATAGTATCGGCGGCCGAATTTACACATGGCTGATCCGCGGCGTGTGCCAGATCCCGCAAACCCAAGGTTACGACGGATGGCAATCACCATTTCAATATTGCACCGAACCCATTGGATCGTGACGTTCCTGCAGATGATCTAAACCAGAAATGGGTGTGCAATATGAGCTATGTCTGGACCCTAGAGGGTTGGCTGCATCTGGCCGTGATCCTGGACTTACACGGGTCGCGGCAACCAAAATAGCTCTCATGACTATCAGAAAATTCTTCGCCAATACGGGTTCAAAGGATCAAATGAGCGGCAGGGGTAATTGTTACAATACCGTGGCTGTCGAAACCTTTTTTGAGGCGATCAAGGCCAAGCTGGTCTGGAAAAGTCCGGTCGCCTTCGAACGGAAACGAGCTCAGACAAACATTCAGGTCGGCCCAAAAGCGCGAGAGGTCCAAACCAAGGCCACGAAAGCGACCGACACATCGCCCCAACCGTCGAATCTGATCAATTAGCGCAGAATGACAACAGCGGCGGCAACGAAACCTTGGGTTTGAACGAGCGTCCCCTGCAACACTGAGCCTGCTTCAAAACCGGCCACGCTGATCATAAATTCAGCTACAAAATCGCTCCTCGTTATCGTTAATCTGATCGCATGAAAGTCAAAAAGGCTCTTTGAAACCGGAAATTGCGCTTTGTAGACCGCCTCTTTTGCAACAAAATACTGAAGCGCGGCACGGCCCCAAGTGGCCGGTGGCTGTCGGTGAATATCACGCAGTTCATCGGCCCTTAAGACTGTATCCCAAACGTCCTTGGGCAAATCAGCAGCGGGTTCTACGTCGATACCCAGCCCGCGGACCTGCGTCGCTCGCGCCAGAATCGCAACACAAGCGCCTTGGCAATGGCTGATGCTGCCCACCAGACCCGCAGGCCACTCGGGCGACCGGTCCTTTGACATTGGGATCGCAAGCGGCGGGAGGTCGAGTTTCGCCATCGCACGACGAGCAGCCCGGCGTCCGGCATGAAACTCCTGCTGTCTTTGTGGCGAAGCGCTGGGCAGTTCTTCCAACCAAGGACCGGGGTCGACCTCGTCCATGTCGTCCCAGCCCAGGGCGACGGATGCTGGTAAGACCGCGCCGATCCCGTCGGCCAGATCAGACATCCGCGCGCGCAGAACGCATCGCCTTTCGACGTGCCATGGCATCCAATCGCGCATCGGCGCGGTCTGCTTGCACTGTTGCGGCTTGCGGTGCGGCCTTTGGCGTTTCTTCAAGGTGTGCCGCGAGTGTCTGGAGCACCGGAAAGCGGAAGATGTCGGTGATCGACAGCTTCGACAGGCCAAGATTGTCGCGAATTTCGCGATGAACCTGCACAGCCAGCAACGAGTGACCACCCAACGCAAAGAAGTTATCCTTTGCCCCAACCTTTGCGACACCCAAGACTCTTGCCCAGACGGCCGCAATCTGATTTTCAAGCGTTGATTTGGGCGCCTCGAACATTTGCTTTTCGACCGTCTTCGGTTGCGGTTTCGGTAACGCCTTTCGATCGACCTTGCGATTTGGGGTCAGAGGAAAGGTTGTGAGTGCAACAAAATGCGCCGGGCGCATGTGTTCAGGCAGCAATTCGGCCACTTTTTTGCGCAGTGTCTGCTCATCTGCAGACCCGACGAAATAGGCGACCAGACGCAGATCACCAGGATTGTCCTCGCGCGCCATCACCACAGCCTGCCGGACATGCGGTTGCGCCTCAAGGACTGCTTCGATTTCACCCAGCTCGATCCGATAGCCCCGCAGCTTGACCTGATGGTCGGTCCGGCCCAGAAAGTCGATCTTCCCATCGCCTCTCCAGCGGACGAGATCGCCAGTGCGATACATGCGCGGACCCCATTTGCAGGAGTTTTCGGGCAAAACAAAAGGATCGTTCACAAATTTTTCTGCGGTCAGATCAGGTTGGTTCCAATACCCTCTCGTGACACCGTCTCCTCCGATCCAAAGCTCGCCAGCGATGCCGACAGGGACAGGTTTCAACTCAGGATCAAGCACATAAAGCTGTTGGTTGGCCAGCGGTGTGCCGATGTTGCAGATGCCGTCAAACACGCCGACGTTTTCAGTTGATGACCAAATAGTAGTTTCCGTCGGCCCATACATGTTCAGGATCTGCGCCTTTGTCGCGCCGCGCAGGTCTTGCACCAATGCTGATGAAAGCGCCTCGCCCCCCAGCATCAGCCGTTTTACATGACCAAGAGCCATTTCTGACTCTTTATTCATCGTGATCATCCGCGCCATGGAAGGGGTGCATTGCAGATGCGTGACCTTGTGCCGCGAAATCTGAGCTGCGATCGAAAAGTCATCCTTGGCGACCTCAACAGCTTGATTGCTCTGCCTCACCACTTCAGCAAGCGGATGGAGAGACCGCATAACGGTTTCTGGGGAAATGCCAAAGTCGATCAGGCAAGCGACTTCGCCAACGCCGATCTGTTTGAGTTGTTCAACTCTCGCCAGCGCATCGGAAACGGTTCCAAAGAGGCCAGAGTCTTCGAAATAGCGCTGGAAGGCAAAATCCAGGATCGCTTCAGTCTCATCAGAGCTCAAGCTTTGCAGATCAATGTCCATCGGGTTCGAAACGCCTTGTGGCTTTTTGAACGCTGGAAAGGCCCAAGCGTATTGCTTGATCAACGCGGCGGCAGAGCGCAAGTAATCTTTCATCGGGCCACGCGCAATGTCGCGCGCGGTATCACGGTCCTGCGCGATATAGCTGTGCAACATAAGAGTGACTGTAAAGTTCGCAGGATCATGCCCTGCCGCGCGCAGAGCCTGATGATATAGCTTGATCTTGCCTGCGACCTCGTCGATCGATTGACCCAGCAAATGCGTCAAAACATTCGCCCCGATTGATCCTGCTTCGCGCCAGGTTTCAGGATTGCCCGCAGTCGTCACCCAGAGCGACAGCTCTTTTGAGACGGGTCGCGGCTGCGTGATGACAAAATGTGAACCTTTGTTCGTCGGAAACTCTACTGCCTCACCGCGCCACAGACGGCGGACCTGATCCGCAGCCACAAACATCGCCGCCTTGTTGTTTGGCGGCGTATTTTCCGGCCGCAATACAAAGTCGTCGGGATGCCAGCCGCTTGCCACAGCAAGTCCCGCACGGCCGTTGGTCAGGTTGTCGATCACCGCCCATTCCTCGGCAATACGCGCAGGATGGTGCAGCGGCATGACGCAAGAGCCTGCTCTGACCGCGATATTTTTGGTAACCGCAGCGACGGCGGCACCTGTCACCGATGGATTTGGGTAAGGGCCACCAAAGGCATGAAAGTGTCGCTCTGGGGTCCAGACGGCGCAAAACCCATGCGTGTCGGCGAATTTGGCGCCCTCCAGTAGAAGTTCATATTTGCGGGGGCCCGCGCCGTCATCATTGCCCCAATAATAGAGCGAGAAGTCCATTTTCTGCGGCGATACCGCACGGCCCGAAGAGACCAGTGCGCGGTTTTCGTCGCTGGTCAAGACCACCTTGAACCCACGCGAAAGTGTCCAGAACAATTCCAGCACCGAAATATCGAACGACAGCGATGTCACCGCAAGCCAGACACCTGGCTCGGTGCCAAGCCGCTGGTCCATACCCGTGAAAAAGTTGATGACATTGCGGTGTTCAACCATCACGCCCTTGGGTCGACCCGTCGAGCCAGAGGTATAGATCATATAAGCGATGTCTGAGGATTTGACCTGCGTCGACGGATTGGCCAAACTCTGGTTTGAAATGCGTGCATCAGTGTCAAGGCACAGAAGTGCCGCCGAATGTGCAGGCAAACTGGCCGCGATTGTATTGTGGGTAACGATGACCGCGCAGGCTGAATCCTCGATGTAAAGCGCAATGCGATCTGGCGGATAAGCGGGGTCCATCGGAACATAGGCGCCACCGGCTTTTTGGATCGCCAAGGCACCGACAATCATGTCAACACTGCGCGGCAAACACAGCCCCACAAGGCTTCCGGGCCCCACGCCCATGTCGCGCAAAACATGCGCGACCTGATTGGCGCGTTGGTTCAACTCGTCATAGCTTAGTCGATCGGTCTCGCAAACAAGCGCCTCTGCTTGGGGGGTTTTCGTTACCTGAAGTTCGAAGGCGTGATGCACACAAAGCGTTGAATCGTAATCCGTTTTGGTTTGATTCCAGAGATACAAAACCTGCTCGCGCTCGGCAGGCGAAACGCGTTCGATATTGGCAAAATCTTCTGCATCGCGCAATGCGCCAACAAGGTACTGAAGTCTTGCGGCAAGGATGTTGACCTCATCCTGCCCAATCCGCCCCGCGTCAAAATAGAGCCGCCTTGGGGTCAGCGTCAGGACACTGCCCGTCAGCGGCCCGTCTTGTGCCAGCGCGATCTGGGGCATGTTGATCCCGGAAAGCGCGGAATCCCGCGTCAGCAGATCAAGTGCAAAGCCCGCCTCGTTGTGAAAAGTCAACCGCTCGCGCACCTGTGCAATCGTCCCTGAAAGGGCAACCCGCATCGGCCGCCAGGTGCTGACATAGCCTGCGACCCCCTCCGCCTTGAGAGCGAAATCGGCAACGTCCACAGCGCAAGCAAGACAGGCAGCTATCGCCAAGTCGCTCAAAGGGGCCACCAGATCAAGGCTCTGCCAATTTTCTGCACCCTGCGCTTGCGACAAAACGATTGGCTGCATGTCGGCCAAAGCCTTGCGACGGGCCACGTCAACTTTGCCCGCACGCGTGGCCCAATCGTCTAAATCGGGGTTCAACAGGCTCAAGGTTTTGTTCGCAAACTCCGTCGGATCAATGGCCCGCCCAAACCGCTGACACGTCAATCGCCCCAGACGGACAGCTTGAGCGCCACACCCAATCACGATCCCTGCGGTGTCTGCTCCAAGAACTTCGCCGGGGTGACCGTTTGCTTCGACAAGATCGCAGGTGCCGACATTGAGCACTTGTCCCGCGACCGCCACCTTGGCAGTTGTCATCGGGTTCCAATAATGCCCGTGATCCAACGCGCGCACAAATCGACACACCGCATCAGCTGGTGCTGTAAAGTCGATGTGCCCAAACCGTGCAGGGCGGTCGGCGCGTCGATAGAGCGTGCGTATGCTCAGATCTTGCGGCTGGCGTTTTAGCAGACCGGATTCAAGTTGATCCAGAACGGCCGGAAAGCTTTCGAGGGCGGCTTCAAAGCAGCGCGTGTTCAGCGTCAGTGCCGTGTCAACAGGCGAGATATCGAACACTCGCCGCTCGAGAATATCGCCTTCGTCAATTCCGCCCGCTATGAGGTGCCACGAAATTCCGTGTTGTGACTCGTCGTTCATAATGGCCCAGACGGGTGCATTTAACCCCGCATAGCGAGGCAAGGGTCCATCATGAAAGTTCAAGGACGCGGTGGCGCATGCCAAAGTCTGTGGCGGAATCACCCGCAGATTGGCAATTGACAGCAGCCAGTCCACTGCAATTCCGTCAAGGCTGGCCTCATAGGCTTCAACCCGCAGGTCCAGTCCCAACGCCCAACTGGCGACCTCGGCATTCTCGGTCACCACAGCCTTGATGCTGTGACCTCGTGAAAGCAGCATTTCGCCGCACCTAATTGTGAGGGATTCATTGCCAATCAATACGCTCGAAAGTGTCATTTCAGATCCTTGCCCTTTACCGCGGGGCGATTTCCAATTGCAGCAGAGAAAGCCGATGTCAGCGCGCGTCCGGCGGCACCCAAATGATGTGCCGACAGATCTGCAAGGTAGCCCGGCGGATCGCCTGGGTCTTTGCGCTGAAACAGCAACCGCGTCCGCCATAGCAGACCGCCAACAATATGCGTCAGCGTAGCCCAGGCCGCATAAATGGGACCATGAGCTTTCACGAAATAGTGCAGCCGTGAATCGAGCCAGAACCCCGGGATGCGTTGCCACTTTCGCATGCCAGATGAAACTGATCCAATGTGCATCACACGGCTCTCGACGACGTAATCTGTCGGCCAACCTGCCACTGCGGCACGGCGACACAGATCCGTCTCTTCGAAATAGAGAAAGAACGTTTCGTCAAAAAGCCCAATTCTTTCAAGAGCATTCGCGCGCATCATCAGACTTGCGCCCGCCAGCCAATCCACTTGGCAGGTCTGAGTGGGCAGCTCTTGTGCTACAATGCTCTTGGCCAGAAGTCTGCTGATCGGGCCAAAGCGGGCCTGAGCCTCGAACTCGGAAGCAGCGGACGGAAAGCGGAAAGCGGTCCGGTGGGGGGCGCCGTCCTCGCCGTAGATATGGCTGCCGGCAAAGCCGGTCTTGGGGTGGCTCTCCAAATGGTCACGCAGGGCACGGATCGCCCCCGGTTCGGGAAAGGCGTCAGAATTCAAAACGTAGTAATAGTCGGGCGCGGTGCCGTCTGGCATGCCTGCCCTGATGCCGACGTTGTTTCCGGCCCCGAAACCACCATTGTGCCCCGATTGAATAACGCGCACCTTTTGTGGGCCGCGATCCCAACCCCGTCGAACAACCTCGCTCGAAATTTCCTCGAAAGACCCGTCTGCCGAGTCGTTATCGACCACCACAAGGGCGCCCTCCACGCCCTCAAGCGCCACCAAGGCCGCCTCGACGCAGCGCAAGGTCATCTGTTCCGAACGCCAGTTCAGAATGACTGTCAACACACGCGCCATCACTCTGCAGCCGCTGAGAGGGTCAAGACATTTGTGCCCTGGATTTCCAGCTGTGCAATTGCTTCGCGTAACCGAGACGCCAGCACCCGCACGTTTGGTTCCAGCACCATGCTATCGTGATCACCCGGAACTTCGATCACCTCAAGACGGGCGCTGAACTGAGTCAAATCATTGTCTTCAAATACATATTCCTTGGCGCGCGAAACCCATTTCTTGGCTGAGACCTGCCAATGTCGATCAAGGGGTGGCCGAAATAGGATCGTCGCCCCCTCACGTTTTTGCATCTGATAGAGTGGCAGCGCGCGGCGAAATGCCGCCTCGATTGCGGCATTATGAAACTGCGCCTCTTGGTTGTCCGAGACATCTTTTCTGCGTTTGGACACTTCCCACTCCCAACGATTGCGCGCCCAGTCCAGCAAATAGCCTGGCCCTTTTGCCCGCAATTCTTGCAGCTTTATCGAGAGCTTGTCGCGCGAGCTCAGGCTGGGACGCATCGGCAGGGGCGTGTCCAAAAGCACCAACAGGGAAACCGTTTCGCCTGCCGCCTCCAATTGCCGTGCCATTTCCCAAGCCGTCAGACCGCCACCAGAAAACCCGCCCAACATGTATGGGCCATGTGGCTGCACTTGACGCAGCTCGGCGATGTAATCCGCCGCAGCATCTGGCAGGGTCTCATGCGGTGCCGCCTCACCAAACAGTCCGCGCGCCTGCAGCCCGAAAAACGGCCGGTCTCCACCAATCAGCTGCGCAAGATGACGTAAGTTCAGGATGTTACCAAACATTCCTGCAACGAGGAAGAACGGTTGTTTTGGTCCACCCTCACCTTGATGCATGGGAACCAGATGCGTAAACCGAGGCTTGGGCGCCACTGAAACCGTTTCCGAATTTCCGTTCACATCGCCTATTTCAGCGGTGATGAGCTCGGCACATCGCGCAATTGAGGGTGCCTCGAACAGCACCGATATCGGAAAGTCGAGCCTGTAGGCCTTTTTGATTTTCGCAAACAGTCGTACCGCAATCAGACTGTGGCCGCCCAGGTCAAAAAAGCTGTCATCGACCCCGACTTGCGAAACCCCCAACAACTCTTGCCAGAAGCCAACCAAGGTGCGCTCGACATCATTGCGGGGCGCAACATAAGCGCTTTCCAATTCTGGCCGCTCAAAGGATTGTCCCTCGGGTCGAGCAGCGTCCACAACGCCGATCTGATGAACAAGAGCCGGCAGATCAACCGAGGAAACGATGATCTGACTGACGCCCGCGCTCACGGCGCGACCAAAAGCAATGGCGCCTTCCGATGGCTTGATGCCAAGT
>JAHEBX010000087.1:0-12601 GCA_024642045.1 Pseudorhodobacter sp.
TTTCATCACGTTGACGTCTTCGACGTCGATAGTGCCGCGGTTTCGGAAGAACACGACCAAAATCGCAAGGCCAATGGCGGCCTCGGCCGCCGCCACCGTCAGGATAAACATGGTGAACACTTGGCCCCCCAGATCGCCCAGTTGCGAAGAGAAGGCGACGAAGTTGATGTTGACCGCCAGCAGCATCAGTTCGATCGACATCAGGATCACGATGACATTCTTTCGGTTCAGAAAGATGCCAAAGATCCCGATCACGAACAAAGCCGCCGCCACGATCAGATAATGTTCAAGTCCAACCATTTTCGTCCCTCCGGGTCGTTGCCCGTTGTCAATTCAATCTTCTTCCACGTGGTTATCTTGCACACCATCGTCGCAGACACAGTTATCCAAACTCAGCTTCAACGTCCGCGTGTTGTAACCCTCGGCACGCATTTGCTTGTCAAAATCCGCAAAGCTTACCGAAGCAGCAGAGATATCCGCTTTCAGTATTTTATCCATCACCGAACTTTGCCAATCTTGGTACGTCTCTTCTACAGTCGATATTTCCAAAGCTGCGAGACTCTTGCAGTCTGCAATCACGAGCTCACTTCGGTCACCAAAATAAACAATCGGCCCCTTGGACAAGTGCATGACAATCGTCGCGCTATCGCCATTCGATTGTTTGCATCGCTCGGCATCTTCAGTCTGGCTGAAAGCAGGCGAAACAATTGCTGCGACAAGAAATATGACTATTGCCCGCACGCTCAAAGCCCCTGCCCCGGTTTCGGGTCCATCAGCTCCATCGCCTTGGCCGGATCGCGCCACATCTGGTGCAGCACGTTCTGGCGCTTGATGTCCTTGCGATGACGCAGGGTCAGCACAATCGCCCCGATCATCGCAACCAGCAGCACAAGGCCCGCAAGCTGGAACAGCAGCAGGTATTTGTCATAGATCAGCAGACCCAAAGCGCGGGTGTTTTCCACTTGCGCCATATCCGGCGTAACGGCAGCACGCAGCCCCATCGCGCCGTCCGCCTGCACCCAAGCGCCCACGCCCAGCACCAGCTGCATGATGATCACCACGCCAACCAACAAGGCCAGCGGCATATAGCGCCCCATCTCGGCCTTCAGCTCGGCAAAATCGATGTCGAGCATCATCACCACGAACAGGAACAGCACCGCCACCGCGCCGACGTAGACGATGATCAGCAGCATGGCGACAAATTCCGCGCCCAACAGCACAAACAGTCCCGCCGATGACAGAAACGTCAGGATCAGCCACAGCACCGAATGCACGGGGTTGCGGCTCAGGGTCACCATCAAACCAGCGCCCACAGTGACAGTGGAAAAGGCGTAGAACGCCAGATCTGCAACGCTCATGGCGCTTTCTCCTCGGTTTCGGCAAAGACGGCTTGCGCGATCTCAAGCGCCTTTTGCATGGCGGGCGGGCCGCCGAACATCGACATTTGCCAGATCACTTCCGCGATCTCGCGTTTGGTGGCCCCTGCGGCCAAAGCGTTCTTGACCGTGACGCGCATCTGCGGCTCGCCCAAAGGACCCAGCACCGTCAGCGCCGCGATGGTCACCAGAAACCGTGTGCGCGCGTCCAGCCCTTCGGGATTGAACGTTTTGCCGAACCACAGCTCCAACAGCTCTTTCGGCATCGCCGGGAACAGCTTTTCGAACCCTTTGACATCAATGCCTTCCATAGCCGGGGTGAAAGCAGCCGCCATCTTCTGGCCCTGCTCCATCATCTGCGCAAACAGCTTGGTCAGATCATCGGCCATCAGCGGTACGGCGCATCTAGTTCAAGGTTGCGCGCGATTTCGGCTTCCCAACGGTCGCCGTTCGCCAGCAGTTTTTCCTTGTTGTAAAACAGCTCTTCCCGCGTTTCGGTCGAGAATTCAAAATTCGGCCCCTCGACAATGGCATCCACAGGGCAGGCTTCCTGACAGAAGCCGCAATAGATACATTTGGTCATGTCGATGTCATAGCGCGTGGTGCGACGCGAGCCATCCTCGCGCGGTTCGGCATCAATCGTGATCGCTTGGGCAGGGCACACAGCCTCGCACAGCTTGCACGCAATGCAGCGTTCCTCACCATTGGCATAGCGGCGCAGAACATGCTCACCGCGGAAACGCGGGCTTAGCGGGCCCTTTTCATGCGGATAGTTCAGCGTCGATTTCGGCGCGAAGAAGTATTTGAACCCAAGGCCAAAGCCTTTGAAGAAGTCGAACAGCAGGAAATACTTCGCTGCGCGGCCGTAATCCGTTGTGCGTGCAGGTCCCATCATCAGCCTCCGATCATCCAGCGCGCCCAAAAGCCGCCGAAAACTTCAAACTTCGCAAGAAATGCCACGATAACGACCCAGCCGAGCGACAGCGGCAGAAAGACCTTCCAGCCGATGCGCATCAGTTGGTCGTAGCGATAACGCGGCACGATGGCCTTCACCATGGCGAACATAAAGAAGAACACCCACATCTTGGCGACCATCCACCACCAGCCATCACCGATACCGGGGATAGGCGACAGCCAACCGCCAAAGAACAACAGCGAAATCAGCGCGCACATCAGGAAGATGGCAATATATTCGCCCGCCATGAACAGCAGATACGGCGTAGAAGAGTATTCCACCATAAAGCCCGCAACCAGTTCCGATTCCGCTTCAGGAAGGTCGAACGGCGGACGGTTTGTTTCGGCCAAGGCGCTGATAAAGAACAGAAACACCATCGGGAAGTGCGGCAGCCAATACCAGTTCAGCAGGCCATAAGACCCCTTTTGCGCCTCGACAATCGCCGAAAAGCTCATCGAACCGGTCGAAATGATGATGCCGATGATGATCAGACCGAGGGAAACCTCATAGGAAATCATCTGCGCGGCAGAGCGCAGCGACCCAAGGAACGGATACTTCGAGTTCGAAGCCCACCCGCCCATGATGACGCCGTAGACTTCAAGGCTGGACGCGGCAAACACAAACAGGATCGCCACGTTGATGTCAGCCAGCACCCAACCATGATCGAATGGCACAACCGCCCAAGCGAGAATCGCCAACACAAAGCTGATGATGGGGGCAAGGAAGAACACCGGACGATCCGCGCCCGCAGGCACCACGATTTCCTTGACCACATATTTCAGCGCATCCGCCACCGATTGCAGCAGACCAAACGGCCCCACCACATTCGGCCCCTTGCGCATCTGCACCGCCGCCCAGATCTTGCGGTCACCGTAAACCAGGAACAGCAAGCTGATCATCACAAAGGCGACGATCATAAGGCTTTGGGCCGCGATCAACAGCGCGATCCCCAAACCGGTTTGCAAAAAGTCAGCCATGATCCCTCACGTTCCCTAAGCCTTAAACCGTTGGTATACCCTGCGCGCCGCAATCGCGCACGGTAACTTCGGCATCTATCGTTTTCATTCCACGAGGCAGCGCCGCCGAGATGGTGTAAACCGCATCCCCGCGCCAAACTCCACCCGCATTCGCAACATTTGTCCGCACATGGCGCGCAAATCCAAAGCCTCGGATCAGCGCATATTGTGCCGCAGCACAGGCGGCATAGGCATCAACGTCCTCTACCCCCCGCGCGCCGGTCATCTCGACACGGAAGTCCACCAGATCACCGTCAAGCAGGATCGTCTCGATCCCCTTATATTGCGGCGTGAAGGCCGCCGTTGCCTCTTGCGCAGGCACGCAAGCGAACAGAGCGCCGGACGCGATCCCTGCCGTTGCGATAAGGCTGCACAAGCGACACATGACTATTCTGCCGCCATCGGTTGCGCCGCGCGCGCCGTTTCCATCGCCGCCAATTCCCCCATCACCGCACTTGCCCGCGCGATCGGGTTGGTCAGGTAAAAGCCTTTGAAGGCATTCTTGAACGAGGCCTTCCCCATCGCTTTGGGCGCAATCGATGTCCAGGTGTTTTCCGGCACCACATCCAACTGGCCCAGATGCGGATGCGCGGCGATCAACTCACGACGCAGCACCGCAAGACTATCCCAAGGCAGAACCTGCCCCACCTCGGCCGAAAACGCCCGCAGGATCGCCCAGTTTTCCTTGGCCTCGCCGGGCGCAAAGCCTGCGCGCATGGCCAGTTGAGGGCGCCCTTCGGTGTTGACGAAAACCCCGCTCTCTTCGGTATAGGCTGCCGCGGGGAAAATCACATCGGCACGATTTGCACCGCGATCGCCGTGGCTACCCTGATAAATCACAAACGGACCTGCCGCGATTTCGACCTCATCCGCGCCAAGGTTATAAATCACCTCGGCCCCTTCGGTCGCCGCCGCCAGACCGCCCTCGGTCACAGCGCCCACGTCCATCGCGCCAACACGTGCCGCGGCCGTATGCAGGATCAACAGCTTGGAATTCGACGCTTCGGCCAGTTTCATCGCCTGAGCCAGCACAGCCTCGCCGTCTGCCTCATTGATCGCCCCTTGCCCCAAGATCACGATCGACGGTGTCGCCTTGGTTTCCTCGGAAATCGTGGTGCCTGCGATCATCTCCAACGCGGCACGGTCGGTGCCGACATGCACATACTCATAGGTCAGATCGACCTTTTCGCCGACCAAGCCAATCTTGGCACCAGCCGACCAGGCCTTACGGATACGCGCGTTCAGAACCGGGCTTTCAACACGCGGATTGGTGCCGATCAGCTGGATCATCTTGGCGCCGTCGATATCCTCGATCTTTGCAGTGCCGACATAGGCCGAGCGGTTGCCAATCGGCAAGCGCGCGCCATCGGTGCGGGACTCGACCTTGCCGCCCAGCGATTCCACCAGCATTTTCAAGGAATACGCTGCCTCGACCGGAACCAGATCGCCCACCAGACCGGCAACCTTTTTGCCTTTTACCGCAGCGGCGGCAAAGGCCATGGCCTCACCCCAACCCGCTTTGCGCAAACGACCGTTCTCGCGGATATAAGGCGTATCCAGACGCTGGCGGCGCAGGCCGTCCCAGATGAAGCGGGTCTTGTCCGAAATCCATTCCTCGTTCACGCCGTCATGGTTGCGCGGCAGAATGCGCATCACTTCACGGCCCTTGGTATCGATACGAATGTTCGACCCCAGCGCATCCATCACGTCGATGCTCTCGGTCTTGGTCAGCTCCCACGGCCGCGCGGTAAAGGCGTAGGGTTTCGAGGTCAGCGCGCCCACTGGGCACAAATCAATGATATTGCCCTGCAAATTGCTGTCCAAAGTCGCGTTCAGATAGGACGTAATCTCTGCATCCTCGCCACGACCCGTCTGGCCCATCTGCAAAATGCCCGCCACTTCCGAGGTAAAGCGCACACAGCGCGTGCAGGAAATACAGCGCGTCATCGTCGTGGCCACCAGCGGCCCAAGGTTCAAATCCTCGCTTGCGCGCTTGGGTTCGGTGTAGCGGCTGAAATCAACGCCAAAGGCCATGGCCTGATCTTGCAGATCGCACTCGCCACCCTGATCGCAGATCGGGCAATCCAGCGGGTGGTTGATCAGCAGAAACTCCATCACACCCTCGCGGGCCTTTTTGACCATCGGCGAATTGGTTTTCACCACGGGCGCTTCGCCATTCGGGCCGGGACGCAAGTCGCGCACCTGCATCGCACAAGAAGCGGCAGGCTTTGGGGGGCCGCCTTGAACCTCGACCAGACACATCCGGCAGTTGCCCGCGATGGTCAGACGCTCGTGATAGCAAAAGCGCGGGATCGCCACGCCGGCAACTTCCGCCGCCTGAATGATCGTCATCGCGCCGTCGACTTCAACTTCGATGCCATCGATGCTGATTTTCTTGAGGTTCGACATCAGCTTACTCCGCTGCCAACTGTGTGCATTGGTGGGTTTTCCACGCCTGCGCTTCTTTCAGGTAAGACCAGCCAAAAGCCTGGTCCGTATCGCCGTTTGCTTGCAAAAGTGCAAGCCGTTCAAGTGCTTCATCCAACGTCGGTTTGTGCCCCGCAGGCACCCACCACATCACAAAGTGCATCCGGCCCAAAACCTCGAACCACTCCGCCCGCCGCGCATAAAAGCTGCGGTGCACGGTGTTCCAGACAAAGGCCTCCAGCGTCTCGACACTTTCCCAAACCGTCAGGTTCGAGACATACTGCGGATCGCCACCGATCTTGGCCTCGGTATTGCCAGTGCCGGGCTCGCCCGAGCCTTCCATCATCCACACAAAGCCGGGCATCCGTTTGCCCAAGCCGTTGACCTTGTCCAAGGCCGCCATGAATTCAGCCACGCGCGGATCGTCCGTGGGGGCCAAAAGCCGCCCCACGTTCAATTCGGCCAGCTGATATCCACGCGGTGCGCTCATTTCCACGACCTCAGCAGACTGCCCGCAAGCGTTCCATTCGCAATCTCGGCGCGCCCCACGGTGCAATAGCTTTCCGCATCGCCCTCAACCGCGCCTGCCTTTTTCAGATAGGCCTCAGCAAGAGCCTTGATACGTGCCTTTTCGGTCGGGTCTTTCATAAAGACCTTCACCTCGGCCTCGGTATAGCCCTGATCGCGCGCATAGCCTTCCAAGGCTTTCAGCTTGGAATACGCGGTCAGCATCTTGGCCGAAATCGAAGGGCAGGTCTGGCGGATCGTATCCCCCACCCGACCCGCCACAAGGCTGTCGGTGATATGGGCGTTCTGGTTCAGCGGCGTGCGCGCAAAGGCGGGCATCGCCAGCGCCATCATCGTCACCACACCCAGCGCGAAAATCATCTTGGTCATTGCTGTCTCCATTGCAGTTCCTGCAATGCAAACTGAGGCTTTCACCGCTGCTATGCCATGACAGCCGACGATTTTGCGCGCGTTATCGCCTGTCAAAAGGGACCAGCTCATACGCAGCCCCCTTTGAACACCCAAGCACCGCCTGTGTAGCGGCCAAAGCTTGCCGGATTGACCCGCGCGCGACGCGAGGCGCAAAACTGCTCGGCGACCCGCTTGGCCTCAAGACCCTCAGAGTTGCCAAAGGCCTGCCCGTCGCGCGACACAGCCAGAACCCCGCCCGCCTTGCTTGGCTGCAAATCGGCCAGATAGCTTTTGCCGTCCCGCTCTACCGCCACAGGTCCGCTGGCGGCAAGCGGCATCGGGCGGTTACCCGACCCGACGCATGCACTCAGCAAACCCATCGACATGAGGAGCATTCCCTTCACTATTCCGCCGCCATTGCGCCCATACGGCCGGTCTTTTTGGCCTTGATACGGTCCTCAATCTCTTCGCGGAAATGCCGGACCAGACCTTGGATCGGCCAAGCCGCGGCGTCGCCGAGTGCGCAGATGGTATGGCCTTCGACCTGCTTGGTCACGCTCAGCAGCATGTCGATTTCCTCGACCTCTGCTTCGCCACGCACCAGACGGTCCATCACCCGCATCATCCAGCCCGTGCCTTCGCGGCAGGGCGTGCACTGGCCGCAAGACTCGTGCTTGTAGAACTTGGACAACCGCCAGATCGCTTTGATCACATCGGTTGACTGATCCATCACGATCACCGCCGCCGTGCCCAGACCCGAGCGCTGCTCGCGCAGCCAGTCGAAATCCATGATCGCCTCGTCGCATTGCGCGGCGTTCAGCATCGGCACCGAAGAGCCGCCCGGAATAACAGCCTTGATGTTCTTCCAACCGCCGCGCACGCCGCCACAATGGCGCTCCAGCAACTCCTTTAGCGGAATCGACATCACCTCTTCGACCACGCAGGGGTTGTTCACATGGCCCGAAATGCCGAACAACTTGGTGCCCGCATTGTTGGGGCGGCCAAAGCCGGCAAACCACTCGGGGCCGCGCCGCAAAATCGTCGGCACAACGGCAATCGATTCCACGTTATTCACCGTGGTCGGGCACCCATAAAGACCAGCACCCGCAGGGAACGGCGGCTTCATCCGCGGCATGCCCTTTTTGCCCTCAAGGCTTTCAAGCAGCGCAGTCTCCTCGCCGCAGATATAGGCGCCTGCGCCGTGATGCAGGTAGACGTCGAAATCAAACCCGGATTTTGCAGCATTCTTGCCGACCAGCCCCGCGTCATAACATTCGTCGATTGCCGCCTGCAGGGCTTCGCGCTCACGGATGTATTCGCCGCGAAGATAGATATAGCAGGTGTTGGCATTCATCGCGAAAGACGCGATCAGCGCGCCTTCGATCAGCGTGTGCGGATCGTGCCGCATGATCTCGCGGTCTTTGCAGGTGCCGGGTTCGGATTCGTCGGCGTTGATCACCAGATAGGCCGGACGCCCGTCTGATTGCTTGGGCATGAACGACCACTTCAAACCCGTCGGAAATCCGGCGCCGCCCCGCCCGCGCAATCCCGACGCCTTCATCTGGTCGATGATGGTGTCGCGTCCGCGCTGGATGATCTCGGCCGTGCCATCCCAATGGCCGCGCTTTTTCGCGCCAGCCAACGAGCGGTCATGCATCCCGTAAAGGTTGGTAAAGATGCGGTCCTGATCCTGAAGCATGTTGCCCCTTCCTATGTCCGGCTGTCGCGCCAGATTTGATACGTCACGACCATGGCCCAAATGAACCCGGCCATCGCTATCAGATCAATCAGGAAAGAGTATTTGAGCGGCACGCCCATCTCTGCCCCGATCCTCTGTCCCCCAAGCCACAGCAGCATCGTGCCCGCAATGACCAAGGCCACCCGTTTGGCCTTGCGCGTCACATCTGCCTTTGGCTCGGGTTCAGCCATGTTTCCCTCAGTGATGCCCGTGGGCATCATGGCCTTCACCATGATGCTCGGTCACCGTAAGTTCTACCCCGCCAGCACCCAGCAAGACGCCGAACACTCCGAAGACCACCAAGCCTATGATCAGCATCGCCACCAGACTCACGCCGCCAAAGCTGCTGGCCAGCAAGGCCGCAATCAGGCCTGCCGCCACGGCAACGCCCCAGCCACCGGCCCAAGGGCCATCAACGCTTGCGTGGTCGTGTGAATGATCCATCATAACCCTCAGTAATCGTTGGTTTTAGCGCGGATAAGAAAGGCATCCATGCCGATCTCGCCGATCAACTTGGCCTGCGCCACCCATTTGTCGCGCGTCACGCGCCCGCGGAAGCCTTTCAGGTTGCCGTCCATCCAGGCAATTTCCGCCTCGCCCCAAGCGGCAATCTGGTCAAAGTGGAACACGCCCATCTCGTTGCACAGCTTCTCCAACACGGGGCCAATGCCTTCGATCTTTTTCAGATCATCCGCCTGCCCTTTGCGCGCAGCTTTCAGCCCTTTGGGTTTTTTCCCGCCCTCGGGAACCCCTGCAGGCGCAACCTCGGCTTTGGCGGCAGGCTTGGCCTTGGTCACTTTTGCTTTGGGCTTTGCTTCCACCACAGGTTTCGCGGCGCTTGGCGCGGCGGCCAATGGTGCCGCAACAGGCTGTTCCGGCACTTTCGGTGCTGCAGCCTCAGCTGTGGCAGCCTTGACTTTGGCGGCAACGGCATCGCTGGCTTTGCCAGCCGCCGCCTTGACTGCACCGGCGGCCTTGCCAACCGCAACGGCAGCGCCCGCCATCGCAGCCTTGGCCACGGTGCCCGCGACCTGAGCCGCCGTCTCCTTGACAGGCGCCGACTTTGCCAATGGCTTCGCGGGCGCAGCCTCGCGCTTATCCAGCCAAGGCGTGCGCAGCGGCACTTCACTGCCGTCAATCCGCTTGACCGTGTCACCGATATCCACCGCATTTTGCACGCTGGCATTGTGCGGCTTGCGTCCGGACTGATGCGCATGCAGCGAGGTCAGACCAGACAAGGGCTCTGCAGCATAGCGACCGTTTTGCGGGCCAGGCGTTGGAACCTCGCCTTTGGTGAACCGACCGATCAGATCGCGCAGTTTATCGGCCGTCAGGTCCTCGTAATAGTCCTTGCCGATCTGGGCCATCGGCGCATTGGTGCAGGCCCCGAGACATTCGACTTCTTCCCACGAAAACTTGCCATCTGCCGATAGCGCATGCGGGCTGGTTGCAATCATTTCCTTGCAAACAGCAATCAGCTCTTCAGCACCGCAAATCATGCAGGACGTGGTGCCACAAATCTGGATATGTGCCACGGAGCCAACGGGTTGCAGCTGGAACATAAAGTAGAACGTCGCCACTTCCAACGCGCGGATATAGGCCATGCCCAACTTGTCCGCGATATGCTCAATCGCGGGGCGGGTCAGCCAACCCTCTTGCTCTTGCGCGCGCCACAGCAGCGGAATGATCGCACTCGCCTGACGTCCCTCGGGGTATTTCGAAATCTGCCCCGCCGCCCAAGCCTCATTGGCGGGCGTGAAGGCAAAGGAAGCAGGCTGTTCTTTGTGTAGACGGCGCAACATTAGCGGTCGACCTCCCCGAACACGATATCCATCGTGCCGATGATTGCGGATACGTCGGCCAACTGGTGGCCTTTGCAGATGTAGTCCATGGCTTGCAGGTGCAAAAAGCCCGGAGCGCGGATCTTGGCGCGGTAGGGTTTGTTCGACCCGTCCGATTTAAGATAAACGCCAAACTCGCCCTTGGGCGCCTCGACCGCCGCGTAGACCTCACCGGCCGGCACGTGGAAGCCTTCGGTGTAAAGTTTGAAGTGGTGGATCAAAGCCTCCATCGAGGTCTTCATGTCCGACCGCTTCGGCGGCGTAATCTTGCCACGCGCCAGAACCTCGCCGGGTTCCGCGCGCAGCTTGGTGATGCACTGACGCATGATGTGCAGCGATTGCGTCATCTCTTCCATGCGGCACAGATAGCGATCATAGCAATCGCCGTTCTTGCCGACGGGCACCTTGAATTCCATCTCGTCATAGCACTCATAAGGCTGGCTGCGGCGCAAATCCCACGCCAGCCCCGACCCGCGCACCATCACACCCGAGAAGCCATACTTCTGGATGTCATCCTCGGTCACCACGCCAATATCGGCGTTGCGCTGCTTGAAGATGCGGTTTTCGGTCAGCAGACCATGCAGGTCCTCCAACACTTTCGGGAAGGTCTCGGTCCAGGCTTCTATATCGTTCAGCAGATCAGGAGTGAGGTCCTGATGCACACCACCGGGGCGGAAATAGGCGGCGTGCAGACGCGCGCCACAGGCCCGCTCGTAAAACACCATCAGCTTTTCGCGCTCTTCAAAGCCCCAGAGCGGCGGCGTCAGCGCGCCCACGTCCATCGCCTGCGTCGTGGTATTCAGCAAATGGTTCAAAATCCGGCCGATTTCGGAATACAGCACGCGGATCAGCGACGCACGGCGCGGCACAGCCGTGCCCGTCAGCCGCTCAATCGCCAGACACCAGGCATGTTCCTGATTCATCGGCGCCACATAGTCGAGGCGGTCGAAATACGGCAGGTTTTGCAGATAGGTGCGGCTCTCCATCAGCTTTTCGGTGCCACGGTGCAACAGGCCGATATGGGGATCGCAGCGTTCAACGATCTCGCCGTCCAGCTCCAGCACCAGACGCAAAACGCCGTGCGCGGCGGGGTGTTGCGGGCCAAAGTTGATGTTGAAATTGCGGATGCGCTGCTCGCCGGTCAGCAAATCCTGGCTGCCGTCATCATAGCTGTTGCGGATGATATCGCCGTCCATCACTTCGCCTCCGCTTTCTTTTCGTCACCGGGCAGGATGTATTGCGCCGATTCCCATGGGCTCAGGAAATCGAACTGGCGATATTCCTGCACCAACGAAACAGGCTCATAGACCACGCGCTTTTGCACTTCGTCATAGCGCACTTCCGTGTAGCCGGTCGTCGGGAAATCCTTGCGCAACGGATGGCCACGAAAGCCGTAATCGGTCAGCAGACGGCGCAGGTCGGGATGGCCCGAGAACAGAATGCCAAACATATCAAACACTTCACGCTCGAACCAATTGGCCGAGGGGTGAACGGTATGGATCGAGGGCACCATATCTTCTTCGCCAACAGCCACCTTCAGCCGGATGCGCTGATTGGTGTACATCGACAGGAAATGATAGACCACGTCGAACCGTTGCACCCGCTCGGGCAGATCGACGGCGGTGATATCCACCAAGGACGAGAATTTGCAGGCCGCATCCGTCGTCAGGAATTTTACAAACTCCACCAACTCGCCCAGCGCCACGGTCAGGTTCAATTCGCCAAAGGCCACGTCGCTGCCCAGCACCGCTTTGGGGCGGGCGGCAGAGATATGGGCGGCAAGGGTGTTCAGTGCTTCAGACATATCGCCCCCTCAACGCACAAGCGTGCCAGTGCGGCGGATTTTCCGCTGCAACTGCAAGATACCGTACAGCAGCGCCTCTGCCGTGGGCGGGCAACCGGGCACATAGATGTCAACCGGCACGATCCGGTCACAGCCACGCACGACGGAATAGCTGTAGTGGTAATACCCACCCCCATTGGCGCAAGACCCCATCGAAATCACATAACGCGGCTCGGGCATCTGGTCGTAAACCTTGCGCAACGCCGGTGCCATCTTGTTGGTCAGCGTGCCTGCCACAATCATCAGGTCTGACTGGCGCGGGGACGCGCGCGGCGCCGTGCCAAAACGCTCAAGGTCATAGCGCGGCATCGAGGTGTGCATCATCTCGACCGCACAGCACGCCAGACCAAAGGTCATCCAGTGCAAGCTGCCATTGCGCGCCCAGTTGATGATGTCTTCGGTCGAGGTGAGCAGAAAGCCCTTGTCCTGCAACTCGGCATTCAGCGCTTGCGTGGCAACCTCGCGGTCGCCCCCTGCCTGATTGGCC
>JAHEBX010000087.1:12611-14479 GCA_024642045.1 Pseudorhodobacter sp.
GCCCCAGTCATCACGCCCATTCCAAGGCTCCCTTTTTCCACTCATAGGCAAAGCCTACCGTCAGCACCGTCAGGAACACCATCATCGACCAGAACCCCACCATGGTGATCTGCCCAAAGGCCACCGCCCAAGGGAACAGGAACGCCACCTCAAGGTCAAAGATGATGAACAGGATCGAAACCAGATAGAACCGCACGTCAAACTTCATCCGCGCATCGTCGAAGGCATTGAAGCCGCACTCATAGGCCGAGACTTTTTCCGGATCAGGATTGCGCACCGCGATCACGGCTGCGGCCAAAATCAGCACAAGCCCAAGGCCCACAGCGATTGCCAGAAGAATCAGGATCGGCAGATACTCACGGAGAAGATGGTCCACGAGAAGCTCCTTCTGCTTGCCACTCTGCACGCCAAAGCCCTTTGGCCACGCGCGCTCTTGCCCCCGTTTATCCCTCGCCCCGCGCGGGGTCAACCAAAGCGAACGCGAAAAGATGCCGTTGCAGCCGTTGCTTTTGCCATTTTTTGCAGAGGGCAGCCCCGCGTGCCGGCCCGAGGTTCTAACCCGAGCACCAATCCCGCCGTTTGCCTCCGGAATAGGCAACCGCAAGACCCTCGGAAATCATGATATCTGCCAGATTCTGC
This sequence comes from Pseudorhodobacter sp., assembly GCA_024642045.1. Lineage (GTDB taxonomy): Bacteria > Pseudomonadota > Alphaproteobacteria > Rhodobacterales > Rhodobacteraceae > Cypionkella. The sequence continues at coordinate 13,251 of JAHEBX010000087.1, forward strand.
GACCCGATCCGCATCACCACCAAGTCGCGGCCGTATTTGTCAAAACCCTGCCGGAACAGCCGGATTTCGGGGTGCTGCACTAAGGCGCGCAACCGCAGCGTTGCGCGGTGCCCCCATTCTGCCTCAGCCGCACAGCGCGGTGTCTTGGTTTCAGGCGCATCAAACCCCAAAAGTCGCGCGGTCAGCTTTTGCCCGTCGCACATCATCTCGATGGTGTCGCCATCATAAACATACCCAATCGTGCAGACCGCCTCGACCCCGTCATAGGGCGCGATCTGGTCAGCAAGTGACCACAGCACCAGCACCGTCAGCAGCACATAGGCCCAAAGCGCCGGCGATATCTTCACTGAATGACAGGCAACGCCACAGCCTCGGGCTCTGGCCCCTGCCCCACGGCTAGCGCCTCGGCACGGATGATCCGCGCTATCTGGGCGCAATCTGCGACGCTAAAGGTCAGCGGCACCCGCATATCGATCAACCCGTGCAAGATTTTATCCGTCCGTGGCAAACTTTGCGGTTCGGCATAGCGCCAATGGTCATAGCGGCTGGTAAAGGCCACAGGGTTTGGCGCACCAAACCATTTCAGCTCCACCCCTCGGGCCAAAGTGCGCGCCAGAAATGCTCCGATCCGCGCATCCGACCAATCTGGCAACAGAAACTGGAACGACGAGCCGACAAAGGTTTCCTGACGGGGCCGCTCGACCAACCGCAAGCCGGCCACACCACGCAAGCCCCCCTCCAGAGCGCGATAGCGTTCTTCCCATCGCGCCACCTGCTGACCCAGCGCGCGCAACTGCGGGCGCAGGATCGCCGCACGCAGGTTGTCCATCCGGCCTGAAACGTTAGGGGTTTCCATCCGCACCCGCTCGAACACCTCGGCAGCCGGAGCGGCCCGATGTGCGCCATAGAGCATATAGGACCCCGACAGCAACACCGCACGCGCCATGACCTCGGCATCATCTGAAACGATCAAACCACCCTCGCCCGAGTTGATGTGCTTGTAGGTCTGCATCGAATAGCATCCCACCACGCCCTGACGCCCCGAAGGCACACCCTTCCACGCGGCCCCCATCGTATGCGCGCAGTCCTCGACGATCCTTATCCCCAGTCGCGCGCAGATCGCCTGCAGCGCCTCCATATCGCACAGATGGCCGCGCATGTGGCTCAGCAGCAGCACTTTAGCCCCAGTTGCCTGCGCCTTGGCTTCCAGATCGGCGAAGTCCAGCACC
>JAHEBX010000088.1 GCA_024642045.1 Pseudorhodobacter sp.
AAGATGTCACCGAGGTGAACGAGGTCCTTATTGCCGCTGTTCGCGGTCAGATCTTCAAGTTCTATCCGCTCCATCCACCAATTGCGGAAATCAAGCATGTCATCGCCAGTGATCTTGGCGAGCGCCTTGTCGCCGATAAGTTCGACAAAATTGTTCACCGCCTTCACCCGAGGGTTTTTCCAGCGGCGAAGCTGATCGCCACTCTTGCCAAAGGTCTTATCCTTGGCAAGCGTCCAGTAGAGATCCAGAGCCTTCGTGACCGTAATCTCTGGTTCAACGGCTCCGCCGAGAATCGCAGAGGCTTCTTTCAAGTTTGGGCCGGACGTTGTTTCCGTCACCGCCTCGATCCGAGTCAGCAGCTCTTCACGCTCCAATTTGGCAACATCTGCAACCCTCATGAAGCGGAAGCCACGGGCGGAGGCGAGTTGTCGTGCGGCCTCGAATCTCGTTTCAGCATCACTGCTGTCGCCCGCGAGAAGCGCTTCCCAGCCCTCGATCATGTTGGCCCAGGCAGTTGCCTCCTTCGTCGCCGCAAGTGCCTCGGAATCCGTGTGCAGGCTCACCCAGACGAACTGACGAGACTCGACTGCCTCGTAGCGCTTGGGGACGCGTCTATAGAGATATAAGGTTTTGCCACGCTTCTTGATTGCCATGATACCGACGACCTCGCACTGCCAAATTGACAATGCTCGCCTAAGTATGACATGTAAAGCAAAATGTAGTGCAAAATGTAGTGCAGATACCAGACAGGAGCAACGAACGGTCGGTTAAAAACTAATAAAATGTAACCTTTTCAGACGGTTAATCTAAAATCTAAAAATGAAATTGGCGGATCGATAGGGATTCGAACCCTAGAGACGGTTCCCCGCCTACACACTTTCCAGGCGTGCGCCTTCGACCACTCGGCCACCGATCCGTTGGCGGGTGTTTAGCCTGCCCTGATAGGCACGCGCAAGGGGGCAAATGGGGGGATTTTCGGCTATTTAGCGCTCAGGCGTCCTGCAGGATCAGGTTCACACGGCGGTTCTGTTTGCCCTTGTTCTCGATCTTGCCAATCTCGACATGACCTATTTCGGCCGTGCGCGCGACATGGGTGCCACCACAAGGCTGCAGGTCGATTTCGCCGATGCGGACCAGACGAACCGTCCCCTGCCCTTTTGGCGGCTGTACAGACATCGTCTTGACCAACGCTGGCTTGGCGGCAAGCTCCGCCTCTGAGATCCACTCGGTCGTCACAGGCAGGTCGCGCTCAATCAGTCGGTTGAGCGCCGCACTTAGAGCGGCTACATCCACAGGTGGCTCTGGCATCATGAAATCCAGCCGGCTTTTGTCAGTCCCGATCTGTCCGCCCGTCACCGGGAGGGGGATCACCACCGACAACAGATGCAGCGCGGTGTGCATGCGCATCAACCGATAGCGCCGTGGCCAATCAATTTGCTGCCGAATCTCAATGCCATCGCGCGGCAAAGCCACAGGCTCTGCCGGCACCAAGGCGATCAGGCCACCCTCGATGCGCACCGCCGTGGCAATCGCCATCTTGCCGCCGTCCCACGAGATCATGCCGCTGTCGCCCGGCTGCCCACCACCGGTGGCATAAAACACCGACGCCTCCACCACGATGCCGCCCTCGGCGGTGTGACCCAAAACCTGCGAGCGCGCCTCACGCAGATAGGCATCCTCGCGGAACAGCAAATCGGTTTTCATTGCGCAGGCGTTCCTTTTTCCGGTTTGGGTGTGGGGACCGCGCGTAGCGCATCGGCCAATTCACCGATATTGCGCAGGTGGATATCCTGCTGCGTGAACGGAATCTCGATCCCGTGATCGGCAAAGGCCTGTACGATCGCGTGGTTGATTTCCGAGCGCACCGGCAGGCCGAAATTCACATCGCGCAAGATCATCCGCATCTCGAAATTGATCGAATCCGCGCCAAATCCTGCCAAGATGATCTGGGGCGGCGGCGTCAACACCACCATCGGCTGCGCCTCGGCGATCTCGCGCAACACCGCCTCGACCTTGCGGGTGTCCGAGCCATAAGCCACACCGATCGGCACGATCAACCGCCCTGTCAAATTGAAGCGGGTAAAGTTGGTGACCGTCCCCGAGATCAGATCGGAGTTCGGCACGATCACATCTGAGCGGTCAAAGGTCTGGATACGGGTCGAGCGCACCGAAATTGATTTGACGATGCCTTGTGTGTTGCCCACCTCGATCCAGTCGCCTTCTGACACCGGCCGCTCGATCAGCAAAATGATGCCCGAAACAAAATTCGACACCACCGTCTGCATACCAAAACCAATGCCGACCGACAGCGCCCCTGCAACAATCGCAAGGCCAGACAGATCGATGCCCGCTGAATTGATCGCAATCAACGCTGCAAGAAAGATCCCGATATAGCCGATGCCCGAAACCACGGCATTCTGTCCGCCCTGATCCAGCGCCGTGCGCGGCAGCACGCTGGACTTCAGCGCACCCTGAAACACGCGCGTCAGGGTATAGCCAATGCCAAAGACAACCGCGAATATAAGGAAGACCGTCGGTGAAATGCGCGTCTGCCCCAATTGCACCCCTTCACTGAACCGCGTCCACAACTCGGTCAGATCAGACAACCGCGCGCCCCAGATCAGCGCAAACAGCGGCAAACACATGAGAACCAACACAAAGTCGAGCAGGACAGGCGTCAGCGCGTCCTTGCTGACATCCTCGCCCTGCCCCATGACCAGCACATAAACGTCACCGATAAGTTGCTGAAACCACAGGATAAGCGACAGCAGCCCCAGCGATAGGATCGCAGGATAGATCAGAGCCGAAGCCGCAGGGATGTAACCAACGGCCCCCAACAATGGGGCCAGAATCCCTAACAACATTGCAGCCCGTGCCGCCATAAGCATCAGCTTTTCGCCATAGTTCGAAGGGTGGTCGGCGGTCTCGGCGACACTCAGATGTTGTTGCAGAAAATGTCCGGTGCGAAACAACAACAGCCCACCCACCACCAGCAATGGCAGCGCGATGACCGCCGCGGCAGCCTGCGGGATGTCTTGCTGGCCCAGCACGACATTTCGAAATGTCTCCAGAGCCAATAAGATCCCGAAAGAGGTCGACAACACTCGCCCTTCAACCCGCCGAGTGCTTACCAGACCCAGCGGCGACTCTGCGCGGCTGCCGGTCGGAAACATTCGCCCGCCCAGCCACCGCGCGACAAAGAAATTAGCGCCGATGACCGGCAGGGCTGTGGTTATAACGGCGCCGAGGCCACCCAACATATTGGTCATGAACAGCGCCACCGTGATCAGCGCCACGCCAATCAGCGGAATGATGATCTGCCCAAGACTAGCCAATTGCGCCACAAGTTGCCGCCCTCGCGCCGAGGCGCGGTTTTGCAGCCGGTAGATCTGCCTGTCGATCCACATCCGACCGCGCCAGAGGATCCCAGCCGCCAGAAGCAACAGCGCCACCACCATCGGCAGCATATCGGCCAAAGTCGCCCGTGCGGTCGGGCTGTCCCATTTCAGGCGGAATTCGTTATACAGCTCAGCCGAGACTTGGCTCACAGCACCAAACGCTTCGGGCCAATTGGCCGGATTGATCGGCATGGGCCATAGTTGCATCAACTGGTCGGCCTGACGGTTACGCAACAGCGTATCAATCGAGCGGATCAACCCATCGGCGCGCTGATAGGCCTCATCGGCCGCAATTCCGGGGGCCTGCAAGCGCACCAGCTGATCGCCCAATTCTGAACGCCGCTTTGCGATCTCTTCTGGTTCGGTGGCGCCCTCTGCAGGTGCGGCCCCAAGCGCGGCGATCTGGGTCCGCAGCGTGGTAATCTTTGACGCATTGGCGTTCTGGGCGCCCAGAAAAGCCGAGCGCCAGTCAACCAACTGCCCGCGCAACTGATCGATTTCCGTGTTGGTGGTCGCAGGGTCAGCGATCTGTGCCTCTGCCCGATCTGCCATCGTGGTCCAAGCGGTATAGTCCAGCGAGCCAGAAGTCTCAGGAGCGGCCACCTCGGCAGGGGCGATCACCATCGTGCCGCTTTTGTCCACAGTGGGCAAGGTTGCATCGGGCACAGCAGTCGTCGCAGGGGCGGGCGTGGGTGCGGTCTGCGCCGAGCCCTGCGCCGCTACGAACAACCCAAGGCTCAGCGCGATGGCGCCAAGCCATTCGGCTGAAAACCTGCTCATGCGTCCTCGAACACGCTGGGCAGCGCCACCGGAGCGCGGTCAAGCCATTGTGGCACCGGCAGGCCCTTTTCCTTCAGGAAAGCCGGGTTATAAAGCTTGGACTGATAGCGATTGCCGTAGTCACACAGGATCGTCACGATCGTATGCCCCGGACCCAGCTCGCGTGCCATGCGGATCGCGCCGGCGATATTGATCCCGGACGAGCCTCCCAGACAGATCCCTTCGTCCTCCAGCATCTCGAACACCAGGGGCAGCGCCTCGGCATCCGAAATCCGATAGCTCATATCGGGTGTGAACCCTTCAAGGTTTGCGGTGATCCGCCCCTGCCCGATACCCTCGGTGATCGAAGATCCAGGGGATTCAAATTTGCCGGTGGTGTAATAGGCATAAAGCGCTGCGCCCTCGGGATCGGCCAGCCCCACCTTGACGCCTTTGGGCTGCAACGCCATGCCGACGCCCGCCAAAGTGCCGCCCGAGCCAACCGCGCAGATAAAGCCGTCGACCTTGCCGCCGGTCTGTTCCCAGATCTCGGGGCCGGTGGTCTCGATATGCGCTTGACGGTTGGCCACATTGTCAAACTGATTGGCCCAGATCGCGCCTTTTGCCTCGGTCCTCGCCAAGGCCTCGGCCAAGCGCCCCGAATAGCGCACGTAATTGTTGGGGTTCTTGTAAGGAGCCGCTGGCACCTGAACCAACTCGGCCCCCGCAAGCCGCAGCATGTCCTTTTTTTCCTGCGATTGCGTTTCGGGGATCACGATCACCGTGCGAAACCCCATGCTCGCGCCGACCAGCGCCAAACCGATACCGGTATTCCCCGCAGTGCCCTCGACAATCGTGCCACCGGGCTGCAACTGCCCCTTGGCCACCGCATCGCGGATCATGTAAAGCGCTGCGCGATCCTTGACCGACTGGCCGGGGTTCAGAAACTCGCATTTGCCCAGGATATTGCATCCGGTGATCTCGGACGCCCGTTTCAACTTCAAGAGCGGGGTGTTGCCAATCGTGTCGGCCAGATCGCTGTGAATACGCATGATGCATCCTTTTACCTTTGCCTAAGGTTTAGGCCGAGGCCCCGCCAAACTCAAGCGCAGGCGCGCGAAAAGAACCCCACATGCAAAAACAGCTGCGCCGCAAGATCCCTTGCAGCGCCCGCTGATCCGGCATGGAACGAAATTCCGCGCAGCGTTACTCTGCGTGGATAAACGACGCGCGCACATAGCCTCGCACCCTGCCATGATGGCCCGCGCGAATGCCGCACCAGACACCGGGAGCGTTGAAATACACATCGCGCAAAGCAATACGCCGGTCATATCGGGCGTCCCAGCAGTCTTTCAAATCGACCACTGCCATGGCACCATTGAAAAGCCGCGCAACTTTGGGCGCACTGGGGCTGGGCCATTGGCGCACGTTCAGCCAATCGCCATAAGGCACGCGGTAGACCTCGACATAAACCTGCGTGCCGTGGCGCGCGTGGGCCTCGGTTGCACTGACCGAGCCTGTCAAAACAGCGACACCAACGGCAAAAGATTTCAATATATTTTTCATAGGCTTGTTCCTTCAAAATCGGCCCCAAACTCTGGGCGCTTCTGACACAAACCTAATTCTTCCACATCGCAGCCGGCATCCCCCTAACGGGTGAAACGCCTGTTACAGCGTTTCACACTCCCGTCAACTGGGCGTTATCATCCAGCCAGCTGGAAGGCACCGACAATGTCATTCGTTTGGCATAAGGCAGCACTTTCCCTTCGGGCGCGAAGCCTGCCAGCGGCAGAAACTCCACATCCGTCGGCAGTGCCGCCCTGGCATCCAATTGCGCTGCGCCCTGCACGTCACCTGCCTCGACGCAGGCAAAGTCTTTGGCAAGCACCACTTGGCAATCCCCAAAGCGCAAACGCACCAACTGACCCTGCTCGTCGCCGTAAAACGCCAGCATCGCGCCCATCACCAAGGGGCTGGCAGGGCCACCAAACAGCCCGTAATCCACAGGCGCATCCTCGCCCTCCTCGATCAGGGCGGCTTCGCGCTCGGCCATCACCGAGGCTGCCGCCGTGATCGGGCAGATGCAGCGCAGCGCCCCGTAATCATCGCGCCGCGCACCCAGCTCTGCGGGCCGTGCGTCCCGAGTGGCCTCAAGATAGGCAATCACCTCGGCCACACCCCCCAAGCCGCGGTTCTCCAGCCACCAAGCCGATTGCGCCAACGCATCCGCAATTTCTGCCGAATGTCCCGAAGCTTGCGCCACCTGGGCCAACATCGTCTTGACCGTTTGATACGGAAGTTCTTTCACTCTGACACCCCACTCACATGCTGCGCGCTATGCTGCACGCTCGCCCGTCACACGTGGAAAGCCTGCCTCACCAAGGCTTCAAAAGCCAGCGTCAAGTTGGTGAGGCATCCCACCGCAGGTGGTTTGCGATGGAATTGCATCAAAATATAGCGATATCAGCAGAGGGTAAGACAGTTAAACAAACGACGGCGGCCCCCCGCGGCCGCCTTACGCCCTTACCATCAGGCCCGCGCGACCATCAGACCATCGGCCTTGAGCCCTTGAAGGCATTCGTCCAGCGAGGTCTTGGCCCGCGCGATCAGCACGTCGATTTCCTCGGGTTTGATCACCAGCGGCGGCGCGATGATCATCCGGTCGCCCACATGCCGCATGATCAGATCATTGGCAAAGCATCTCTCGCGGCAACGATAGCCGACCGTGCCTGTCTCGGCAGCAAACTTGGCTCGCGTGGCCTTGTCGGGGGTCAAGGCAATCGACCCCATCAGACCGACCAGAGTGGCTTCACCGACCAAAGGATGCTCGGCCAGTTCGGCAAATTTCTGTGCCAGATAGGGGTTAGCCACCTTTTGAACGTGCTCGATGACCTTTTCCTCTTGCAGGATGCGCAGATTTTCCAGCGCCACCGCAGCCGCGACCGGATGCCCCGAATAGGTATAGCCGTGGTTGAAATCGCCCTGCGAGCCCAGCACCTCGGCCACCTCGTCACATACGATCGACCCGCCGATCGGCTGATAGCCCGAGGACAAGCCCTTGGCGATGGTCATGATATGCGGCTTGATGCCAAAGGTCTGACTGCCAAACCAATTGCCGGTGCGGCCAAACCCAGTAATCACCTCGTCCGCTATAAGCAAGATGCCGTATTTGTCGACGATCCGCTGGATCTCGGGCCAGTAGGTCGAGGGCGGAATGATCACGCCGCCTGCACCCTGCACTGGTTCGCCGATAAAGGCCGCCACATTCTCAACGCCCAGATTCAGGATCATCGCCTCAAGCTCTTGCGCCCGCATCACGCCAAAAGCTTCTGGCGTCATGTCGCCGCCCTGATCCCACCAATTCGGCTCGCCGATGTGCACAATTCCTGCAAGCTTGCCGCCATGTTCATGGATGCCCGACATGCCACCCAACGAGCCGCCGCCCAGCGTCGAGCCGTGATAGCCATTGTGACGCGCAATGATAATGCGCTTTTCCGGCTGACCCTTGATATCCCAATACCGCCGCACCATGCGGATGTTGGTGTCATTTGCCTCGGACCCCGAACCGGCAAAGAAGGTATGGTTCATGCCTTCTGGCGCGATCTCGGCAATCTTGGCAGCCAAGGCAATCGCCGGCACATGGCTGGTCTGGAAGAAGGTGTTGTAATAGGCGAGCTGATCCATCTGCGCCTTGGCGACTTCGCCCATTTCGGGTCGGCCATAGCCGATGTTGACGCACCACAGCCCGGCCATGCCGTCAATAATCTTGTGGCCCTCGCTGTCTGTCAGCCAGACGCCCTTGCCCGCCGTCATGATCCGCGCGCCCTTTTTGGCCAGCGCGGAATTGTCGGTGAAAGGGTGCATGTGATGCGCCGCATCCAGCGCCTGAAGCTCTGCCGTCGGCATGTGATTGGTGATCTTATTCATCTGCAAACCCTCACGGAAAATGGCCAAAGGCAACTCCGAATCCGGCAGCCCTGTCGTGAGGATATGATCAAACGAAACCGGGTTCAAGAAATTTGATCAAATCTCACCTGCGCGTAATCCCGACCGCACTTGCTCAATCCCTTGGGTAATATCGCGCTGCATCGCGGCGGCGACGCCCTCGGCATCGCCCGTGCGCAGTGAGGCGACAAGTTCCTTGTGGCTGTCGGGCAGGCTTTCTGCACCGGCATGCGACGTCACCACCCGCAAACTTGGCCCAAACCGCAGCCAGAGCGAACGCGCCATGTCCAGCAATATCCCGGCCCCTGCCGCCTCGTAGAGAGCAAAGTGAAAGGCGTGGTTGCTGTGCAGATAGTCCTGAACCTTGCCCGCTCGGATCGCCGCATCCACCTGCGCGTCCAACGCCTCAAGCCGCGCGATCAATTCGGGGGTCCCCGCCGCCACGGCAAGCCCCGCAAGATGCGGCTCGATCGTCAAGCGCGCAAAGGCCACCTGATCCAGATCCGTCACCGTCAACCGCGGCACCGTCACCCGCCGGTTGCCCTGCGGCAACAAGGCGCCCTCTGCCGCCAGCCGCCGGATCGCCTCGCGCACCGGCGTCATGCCCACGTCCAGATCCGCCGTCAGCCCTTGAATGGTCACCGGCTGCCCCGGAGCCAGCGCACCGAACAGGATCATATCACGCAAGCGACCATAGGTCAGCTCGTGGGTCGGTATCTTGCGGCTCTCATCACTCATGCAGGCTGGCCTCTTAAGGATCGCGGTCCAGTTATGTCAAGCCTGCGCTCTCATGCAACCCTCTCTTGCGACTGATAGGCAAACTGAGTGAAATCGGCAGTCCAGCCCTGACCGGTCAGATCATAGGCCACCATCCCCACAAATGCCCCGGTAAATGAGGAATGTTCGCCCAAGCCACCTTCATCCGAAATTACCGAGGCATCCAGCTGAGGCCCCAGCGCGACCAATTGCTGGCCCGCGCTCTGCCAATAAAACTGTTGACGCGCGTGGTCCACCTTGACGCTGAGCGTCACCGGCCCCTCGGGCAGCGCCACCGCAGGGCTGAGCGTCAGCGCCTCACTGACATCGCCTGCGCAAGAGATAACGCGCGCGCAGCGCCCCAGTTCCGGTTCGTGGGTGATAACCCCAGCATGGAACTTGTGACGGTTGTAATACGTGGTCAGCCCCGCCGCGCGTTGCCAGTTCGGCGGATCGGCCAGCACAGCGCATTGCGCCTGATACACGGCCTCGTCCTGCCGCCGCGCCACCAGCGCCTGCTCAAACCAGGAGCCCAGGCTCTCACGCCCGATCAGTCGCAGCGCCGCCCCGGTCATGGTGAAAATCCGCTCGGGCTGCGGCGTGCGCAACCACTGGAAGTCATCCGGCAGTTGCGGCCCGGTCAGGTCGTACTCCACCGCCACTCCGCCACGCGCACCCTGCCCCACTGGTGGCAACAAACCGCCCGCCTCCAGATACATCCAGTCGTCACGCCAAACCACGCGCGCCAGACCTGTCTCACGGCCCGTCGCACAAAACCGCCCCCGCGGCCCCGCCACGGGACGCCCGCATAGAAACGAGTGCCATCCCGCACCGTCTGCCGTTTCGACATATTGGCCATGCCCCACCCGCTGCAATCCATGCGCAGACGCAAAGCGCGCGGTCATCACATGCTGGTCGGGATGGGTTTCATAGGGGCCGAAAATACGACGCGCGCGCGCCAGCGTCACCGCATGATCATAGCCTGTGCCACCTTCAGCCGTCGTCAGATAATACCAGCCGTTGCGCTTGAAAAGATGCGGCGCCTCGGTCAGCCCCAGATCGGTGCCTGCATAAATCACGCGTGGCACACCGATCAATCCCGCATCTGGCGACCATTCCTGAACCTCTATCCCGTCAAAGCTGTCATGGGCAGGGTTTACCCCCGTGCCGCGACCGCGATGGTTCCAACGCATGTTCAAGAACCACTTGCGCCCGTCCTCATCGTGAAACAGCGAAGGATCAAAGCCGCTGGAATTGACATAGCTTGGGTCCGACCATTCGCCCTCTACGTTCTCGGCAGTGACGATGTAATTGTGCGCGTCCTTGAACGCCCCTGACAGCCGCTTCACATCCGTATAGACCAGCCAGAACTTTCCGTCCGCATAACTCAAACAAGGCGCCCAAACCCCACAACTGTCTGGGTTTCCACGCATGTCCAGTTGCGCCGCTCGCCGCAAAGGCCGGCCTGCAAGACTCCAGTTTTGCAGATCGGTGGACCGGTAAATCAACACCCCCGGATACCACTCAAAGGTCGAGGTCGCGATGTAATAGACCTCGCCTACCCGACAAAATGACGGATCGGCATGAAATCCGCGCAGCACCGGATTGGCGATCATGGTCATGCTCTTTCCTTCAATGTCCCATGGCGAAGGCGGTTTCGGCCGCTTGGGGGTATGCCCCCCAAGCGCCGCGCTCGCAAATCATGACTTCATCAAGGCCCGGGCAGCCTCTGGCCCCAAGGGCGCGGGCTGCGTGCATGTGGTGGTCAGGGTGATAAACTGCCCCGTCTCGCCCGAGGCAAGGCAGGCCGTCATCACATCCACGCCATGCAACGTCCGCTCGAGCGAGCAGCGCGCGTCGCGCCCCTCGGTCACGGCCATCACCATATCGGCCATGCCCGCCGTGCGGTAATTCGCCTGATCCTCGCCGTGATGGCCCTTTTGGTTTGCCACGCCGAACGGGTGATCCCAAGGCGCGACTTTTGTCAGCACACCGTCGCGCCCCGCCATCTCTAGCGGCCCACCGAAAAAGTTCGGATCAGGCACATAGAGCGTGCCTTCGGTGCCATACAGCTCGAAGTGGTTGCGCTTGTGGTGCCAGACATCCCAGCTTGCCGAAAAGCTGATTGTCGCGCCGGAGTGGAATTCAAGCAGCGCCTGAATGTTGCTTGGTGTCTTGACGGGCACGTGCTCGCCCGCATGCTCGCCCGAACCGATCACCCGCGAAGGCGTTGCGCTTGACGTCAGCGCACCGACGCGGCGCACCGGGCCCAGCAGGTTGATCAGATTGGCGATGTAATAGGGGCCCATATCCATGATCGGCCCTGCCCCCGGCAGATAGAAGAATCCGGGGTTGGGATGCCAACTCTCAGGTCCATGTCCCTGAATGGCAGCGCAGCCCGTGGTGATCTTGCCAAGCGTGCCTTCGTCAATCAGCGCGCGCGCCTGTTGATGCGCGCCACCCAGGAAAGTGTCCGGCGCACAGCCCACCGCCAGACCCTTGGCCGCCGCCAGATCGCGCAGTGCCTTGCCCTGCTCGAGCGTCAAAACCAGAGGCTTTTCGGAATAGGCGTGCTTGCCTGCCTCCAGAATAGCTTTGGTGACGGGATAGTGCGCCTCGGGGATTGTGAGGTTGATCACCACATCCACCGACGGATTTGCCAGCAAATCCTCGACCGACTGCGCCTTGACGCCAAATTCACTCGCGCGCGCCTGCGCCACGGACATATTGACGTCCGCCACCGCGCGCACCTCCAACCCCTTGAACAGCGGCGCAAGCCGAAGATACGAGGTCGAGATATTGCCGCAGCCGATAATTCCGATGCCCAGAGTTGTCATCATCTCTCCTTCACAGATCCAAGGCCTTGGCCAACGAGCGCGTTGCAAAGCGCTGGTGGTCGGCGGGGTTGTCATGTTCCATCACGAAATTCGTGACGCCAATCTTGCGCAGAGCCGGCAAAATTTTCGACCACGGCACAACGCCATAGCCTACGTCCGCCCAGCCATCCTCGGCAACATTCTCGCCTGCGGGAGCGATGTCCTTGACATGGGCGGCAATAATGCGCGCCTTGTGCGCGTCAATCCATGCCAGCGGGTCCGCGCCTCCGCGCACGACCCAAGCCACGTCCATCTCCCAAGCCAGATCCGGCCCGCCGTCAAACAATGCCGTCTGAGGGATTACGCCGTCAGCCGTCTTGATGAATTCGAAATCATGGTTGTGCCAGCCGAATTTAAGCCCTGCCTCACGGATCGGCGTACCCGCTTTTTGCAGCCGCGCGCCCAGATCATGCCACCCCTTGCCCGTGGTCGGACGCATGTCGGGGTGAATCCAAGGCACGATGACCTGCTCCATCTTGAGCGTTTGGGCAACCTCGATGGCCCAGTCGGGCGTCACTTCGACCTGATCCAGCCCGAAGTGCCCTGAACGCATCTTCAGCCCTGTCGCCCGCAACCCCGCCGACAGATCAGTCAGGCCCGCCTTATCGGCATAAAGCCCGCCAAAGCCTTCGACCGTGGTATAACCAACATCGGCCAGCATCGCCAAAGTCTTGGCAAGCGGCGGGAAGTTGCGTGAAGAATAGAGCTGATAGCTGAACATGATGGCCTCCTCAGGCAGAGCGACCGTAAGTCGCGGAGTGTAAATCTCGAATGGTGAAACGCGGGGCCGCGCCGGATGCGGCGGGCGTAAAGGTAACAGTCGCGGGATGCCCCGGGAACAGCGCAAAGGCGTTGTTGTCGAACCGCCCCGGCTGATCGGCTTCGAGCGAGACAAACAGCGCCAGCGCCTCTGCCGTCAGGTTGATCTGATAGCTTTCGCCAGATTTTCTGATCTGCTGCGTCACGTTTGCAGGCAGCAAATCATAGTGTTTGTAAGCCTTTGGCGCAAAAACATCGCCGCCGATGGCAGTGCCGTTGCTCGACCAAGTATAGGCCAGCATCTCTTGCGGGCCAAGCGCGTCGGCGGCAATGGTCATCGCCACAACTGCCGCATCTGCGACCGTCACCTGCGCCACGCCCAAGCTGCGCGTTTGGCCATCCATCGCCACGCCAACCGCTTGAACCGTCAGCGGTAAAGCAGCCCCGTCATTGACCGCGCGCAACTCGATCCCTGTGGCAACGGGAACTGCCGTCACCAAGACCGGCGCATAAAACGCCCGCGCCATATGGTGCAACAGCTTCCAGCCGCCACCGTGATCAAGGCTCGCCCAAGAGCACACCGGCCAAGTGTCATTCAACTGCCAGATCAGCGTGCCCATACAATGCGGACGAAGGCTGCGCCAATGGGTAACAGCGGTCTTGATCGCCAGACCCTGCTGCACTTGGCTCAGATAAACGAAATTCTCGAAATCCACCGGAAAACGGAAATAGCGGAACATGGTTTCCGCAATCCGCGCGTTGCCGCCGTCGTTTTTCTGATGGCTCTCCATCACGGGGGCGGCGATATTGAAATCCGCCGGATCGGCAAACTTGCGGATAACGTCCATAGACGGATAGCTTTGAAAGCCGAATTCCGAACAGAATCTGGGACTTACATCGCGGTAGTGATCGAAATCACGCCCTTCGTGCCAAACGCTCCAGAAATGCATGTCGCCCTTGCTGTCGTCATGCCAAGTATCGCCAAAATCCATCGGCCCCGGGCTGGGGCTTGACGGCCACCAAACCGCCTGCGGCACCGCGGCCTTCAGCGCCGTCTCGACGGTGCGGTTCAGCCGGTCATAGCCAACCAGATACTGGTCACGATTTGCGCGAGTCTCGGGGAACCATGTCAGCGCGCCGATCAACTCGTTGTCACCGCACCACAGCACAAGGCTCGCATGGTGATGCAGCCGCTTGGCCTGCTCTGCGACCTCAATCGCCACGTCGTCCAGAAAAGCCTGATCCGAGGGGTAGATATGGCAGGCAAACATGAAATCCTGCCAGACCATAAGCCCCAATTCGTCGCACAGATCATAGAACCAATCCGGCTCATAGCGACCGCCGCCCCAGATGCGGATCATGTTCATATTGGCGTCGACCGCCGATTGCAGCAGATCGCGGGTCTCGGCCTGCGTAATCCGTCCCGCCAGCGCGTCAGCCGGAATCCAGTTCGCCCCTTTGGCAAAGATATCACGGCCATTGATGCGAAACTTGAATCCAAGGCCTGTCGCATCCTTTTCGGTTACCAACTCTGCCGAACGCAGGCCAATACGGCGCGTCAGGTGTTGATCGCCAAATTGCAAAACCAAATCGTGCAAGACCTGCGCGCCCTGCCCTGCTGGCCACCAAAGCACCGGATTGGTGATCTCGAGCACAGCCTCGGCCACTCCGCGCTTGACCTTGGCCCGCACCGTCACACCACAAAGCGCAAAGGAAACCTCGGCCCCCTCGGCCTCGCCTTCGATTTCCGCTTGGCAGCTTACCCGGGCGCGACCTTGTTCCAACGATTGCGAAACGATCACATGGGCGACACGCGCGTCAACCACGGGCTCCAGCCGCAAATCGCCATAAAGCCCAAAGCCGCCCAAGGCGATGTTCCAATCCCAGCCGTAGTCGCAGGCAGGCTTACGCAACAGATTGCCGTGCGGGATCGGGCAGTT
>JAHEBX010000225.1 GCA_024642045.1 Pseudorhodobacter sp.
GCCCGCAGGCCCACATCATCGCCCGAAACCTCAGCCTCTGGATGCCACCGAAATGCTTTCATACTGGTCCAAATATCCCCGCCGGAGGCTCCCCCGCCTCAGCCAGCCATCAGGCTCTTCATGCGCCGCAACGCCAGCAGATAGCCCTCGGTGCCAAAGCCAGCGATCACGCCCTCGGCCCGCGCGGAGACAAACGAATGATGCCGGAACGCCTCGCGCTTGTGGATGTTCGAGATATGCACCTCCAGCACAGGCCCTTCAAAGGCATTGAGCGCATCCAGAATCGCCACTGATGTATGCGAATAGGCGCCTGGATTGATGATGATCCCCGCCGCCTTTGTGCGCGCCTCGTGGATCCAATCGACCAGCTGGCCTTCGTGGTTCGACTGCATCGCCTGCACCGCCACCCCCAACTCGCGGCCCAAGGCCGCCACCGACGCCTCGACATCGGCCAGCGTCTCGCGGCCATAAATCTCGGGCTGGCGCAGGCCCAGCAGGTTCAAATTCGGGCCGTTCATCACGAATATGGGCTTCACAGGGGCGTATCCTTGGCAATTTTCCCTGTAATACCGCATCACACCGCCGCTGACACGAAAAAACGCGCCCTCCGCTTGGGAAGGGCGCGCAAGTGGGTCGCGGGGACAAAGCCCTAGTCAGGGAGACTAAACTGATTACGCGACTTTTTCCAAAGCAAGTTCCGGCACAATGCCCAGCGCGCGCACCACGTCGCGCGTCAGTTCCGGGCGGTTCAGAGTGTAGAAATGCAGATCCTCCACCCCGCCCTCGATCAGCCGTGTGCACAGCGTCGTGCATTGCGTCAGCGCCAACAGCCCCTCGCGCCCATCGCGCGCCGCTGCCTGAAAGCCTTCGTCCAGACGCTGTGGCACCGAGGCCCCGCAGCGCGCCGCAAAGCGCTTGGTGCCGTCCCAGCTTTGGATTGGCAAAATCCCCGGAATGATCGGCGCCTCAATACCCGCCTTCACACAAGCATCGCGAAAGCGGAAATAGGTATCGGCCTCAAAGAAGAACTGCGTGATGGCACTGGTGGCGCCTGCATCAATCTTGCGCTTGAGCCACGTCACATCGGCGAAATCGTCGGCTGCATCGGGGTGACGCTCGGGGTAGGCCCCGACGCGCAGCTTGAACTTTCCGGTTTTGGCCAGCGCCGCCACCAATTCTTCGGATGACGCAAAGCCATCCTTATGCGCCACAAACCGATCCGCGCCCTTTGGCGCATCGCCCCGCAGCGCCACAATCTCGGTCACGCCCTGTTCGGCATAGGCTTCGGCGATCTCCAGCGTCTCGGCGCGGCTGGCATCAACGCAGGTCAGATGCGCGGCCACGTTCAGCCCGTAATTGCGCTTGATGGCCCCCACCGCCTCATGGGTCAGCTTGCGCGTCGTGCCGCCAGCGCCATAGGTCACAGAGACGAAATCGGGCGACATCGGGGCCAGCACCTGCACGGTTTCCCAAAGCTTGAACGAGGCTTCAAGGCTTTGCGGCGGGAAAAACTCGAAAGAAATGCGCGGTGCGGTCATGGGACGTCTCCTTTTACTTGCCACTTTATCCCACAGTGCAATAAATGAATCCAATTCATAGTTTTCAACAAGAACATGAGAACCGCGCATGTATATCGAACTTCGCCACCTCCGCACCATTCGCGCAATCCAGCAGGCCGGCGGCCTTGCCCGCGCGGCCGAGATGATGAACATGACCCAGTCGGCGCTGTCGCATCAGGTGGCAGGGCTAGAGGCACAGGTCGGGATGGAGCTGTTCGTGCGCCGCTCCAAACCCATGACGCTGTCGGCTGCGGGCATCCGCATGCTGCGCGCCGCCGAACGTATCCTGCCCGAAGTCACGGCGCTCGAGGAAGAATTCCGCGCGCTGCACTCGGGCAAAACGGGGCGCTTGCACATCGCCATTCAGTGCCACGCCTGCTTTGACTGGCTGTTTCCGGTGCTCGAGCTGTTCCGCCACGCCTGGCCCGAGGTTGACGTCGACATCCGCGCAGGCCTTGCCTTTGACAGCTTTCCAGCCCTTCTGCGCGAAGAGGTTGATCTGGTGATCTCCTCCAACCCCGAACCCTTGGACGGTGTCGCGTTCAATCCGCTGTTCGACTATCACCCCGTCTTTGTCGGCTCGTCGCAAAACCCGCTGGCCGCCAAAGCGGTGATCGAGGCCGAAGATTTCCGTGACCAGACCCTGATCACCTATCCCGTGGGCCGCGACAAACTCGATGTGTTTACCGAACTGCTCACCCCCGCACGGGTAGAGCCTCGCGCGCAGCGACCCGTCGAACTGACGGCGGTGATTCTGATGCTGGTCGGCTCGAATCGCGGCGTGGCTGTGCTGCCAGATTGGGTCCTGCGCGAGGTGAAATCGAACGCCGACTATATCACCCGCCCGCTGGGGCCGGGCACGGTGACCAAACGCCTGTACGGAGCCACCCGCGACGAAGACGCCGCCCGCCCGTATATCGCGCATTTCTTGCGCCTCGCACGGGTCGAAGCGGTAAAGCTTCAGCGCAATCTGGCATAGCAGGCTTGCAGCGGCTGCATGGCAGATCACGGGGTTGGCCCTTGATAAAGTAAGCATGCTTATAGTATCTATCGCCTATGAAATCTGGAACCCCCTCCCTCGGCCCGCTTTTGCACGATGCCGCCCGCCTGATCCGCCGCCGCTTTGAACAGCACACGGCAGATATGGGGCTGTCCTCGGCGCAATGGCGGCTGCTGATCCATGTTCTGAAAGAAGAGCGCGTTACCCAAGCCCGCCTTGCCGAACGGCTTGAAATCGAACCGATTTCGGTTTCGCGGCTGGTGGACCGGATGGAGCAATCCGGCTGGGTCGCCCGCGAGGCCGATCCACAAGATCGCCGCGTGCGCCACATCGTCGCCACCCAAGCCGCGCTTGATATCAAGGAATCGCTCTACCAATCGGCAAGCGAAGTCTACGCCGAGGCTCTGGCGGGCATACCCGCTGACGATCGGGCCAAACTTCTGGAAAACCTGACCACCCTCATAAACAACCTGTCGGACGCTGTGGCGTCGGGCAGCAAGGACGCATCATGACCGCAACGACCACCAACGCCCCTCTTGCCGCCGCCGCCCCGAAATCCAAACGCCGCGGCCTGATGATTGCAGGCCCGGTTGTGCTGCTGGCCGCAGCGCTTGGCTATTGGCTGATGGGCGGGCGCTATGAGACGACCGAAGACGCCTATCTGCATCAGGCGCGCATCTCGGTCGCAACCTCGGTCGGCGGGCGGATCGACAAGGTGCTGATTGCCGACAATCAGGTCGTCAAGGCGGGTGCGGTGCTGTTTCAGGTCGAGGCGACCCCCTTCCGGCTTGCCCAGGCTCAGGCCGAGGCAGCCGTTAACGCCGCCCGCATCGGGGTCGAGCAGTTGAAACTCAACTACCGCACCGCCATTGCCAACGAAACGCTGGCCGAGAATGAGGCCGCCTATCAGACCCGCGCCCGCGAGCGCGAAGAAAGCCTTGGCACCAAGGGTGTGTCGACCGACGCCAAGTTGGACGATGCGCGCCATGCCGAACAGCAGGCACTGGACAAGCTGGCTTTGGCCAAACAGTCCATCGCGATGGCGCTTGCAGCGCTTGGTGGCAGCGCCGATGTGACGACAGACGCGCATCCGGCGGTGCAGGCCGCGCTGATCGCCCGCGATCAGGCCGCCTATAATCTGTCCAACACCATCGTGCGCGCGGCGGCTGACGGCGTCATCTATCAGGCCTCGTCGTTCAAACCCGGCCAGATGGTTGCGGCAGGCCAAAGCCTGTTCACCCTCGTGCAAACGGG
>JAHEBX010000226.1 GCA_024642045.1 Pseudorhodobacter sp.
CTGACACCCAATCAGACGGACGGAAACAAAGCGCCTTCGGGCGCTTTTTTCATGGTCGGGCGGTCTGGGGGATCATGGTGCACCCAGCACGATTCGAACGTGCGGCCTTTGCCTTCGGAGGACTAAGCCACAGCCTACGTTCACCGTCCATTCACCCTTTTCCCCTTGTTTCGTTCACCATTCATATCCCCCAAAAGACTGCAAGCTGTGCGACCGCACAGTTTCAGCCCCTCCTTTCCATCGCCTCGACCGCGCTCTTTTGGTGGTCAGGGTGGTGGTGCCAATAGACCGACTCGAGCGTCGGCGCGCTGACCCCGAAGAAGCTCACGGCATCGGCCAGCCGCGCGCCGCGCTGCATCGCCCAAGTGATCGCCGTGTGCCTGAGCGTGTGCGGCGTTACCTCCGGCATCCCGGCCACCTCAGAGGCGCGGTTCCAAGCCGTCTTGATGTCGCCGATCCGCGCGCCCCGATCCGTGACCACCCAGCGCCCGCCTGCTTTCGCCCAGCGCCGCATGTGCCCAAGGAGCTGGCGCGGGATCGGGATGGTCGGTTGCAGCTTCTTGGTGACGCGCTGGCCTGATCCGCGGCGATGCATGACGCCGCGCTCGAGGTCCACCCAGCCGCCAGAGGTGTTCGGCCCGAATTGCAGGCCAAGGATCGACTGCTTGCGGGTGCCCGTATAGAGCCCGATCAGGATGAAGCGCGCGAGGTGCTTGGAGGCAGGATTGCGCCAGGCGGTCCACACCAGCCGCGCCGCCTCGTCGCGCGAAAGCCACCGCTCCTTGGAGGGTGGCCGTTCAGGCAAGACCATGCCGGGAACGTGAAGGAGATACCCTTCCCGCCTGCAATGCTCGAGCGCCGCCCGCAGGCAGCCCAGCTCGCGCCGCGTTGTTCCCGAGGAAACGGGCACCGGAGGCCCGCGCTCACCCGTCTTGCGGTCAAGGAGTGGCCCTTGCTTGGTGCGCCAGCGCGCATAGCGGCGGCAGGTTTCCCCCGTGATCGCTGAGACGTTCAGCCCCTCCCAGAAAGGCACCAAGGCCGCAATCGCGTTTCCGATGCGGCCCGGGTCGGCGACGGTAGGCGCGTGCTCCCTGCCATAAATCATCAGCGCCTCGACGACCTTCATTCCCTCCGGCGAAGCTGGGCCACTTGGGCGGTGCCTTGTGGCGATGTGGTTCGAGAGCGCGATTTCAGCTGCGCGGCGATCTCGAGTGCCTGTTGAGACATCGACGCATCCGTTTTCGCGGATGATCCAAAGCCCGTTGTCCTTGCGCTGGTAGAGGCGCGCTCCTTTGGCTCGCTGCGGCATGCCCGAATAATCCCCTCGTAATCTGCCCTCTGAATCTTCACAGCTCGCCCGATGCGAACCAGAAAGCCGTGATCTTCCGCGACCTTGCGAAGCGACTTCATCGGCACACCCAATTCTTCGGCGGCTTCCGGCAAAGTGGCAAGGAGGCGTTCGGCTTTCATCGCATTCCCCAAAGCGGCAATCCGGGGTTCAATCCCGGGTGGTAGGCCACCACCCGCCGCCTGACGGGTGGTGGTGGTCGTTTTGCATAACCTCAGCCGAAGGGTGGCCTCGCCATGCTGCGGGTGTTTGCGCCACCGCCCGCTGGGCGAACGCCGTTGCGACTCGGCGATATTGAGCCGAGCGCCGATTAGGCGCCCGGATTACGGAACCACGTCGCGGTCTCGACAAACTTGGCATCGAGTGCCCAGACGAGGCGGAAGTCCATGCCGAGGGTTTCCCAGCCAGCGCGGGATTCGACCTTGGGCGTGGATTGGCCGGACAGGAAAGCGTGGGTCAGCCCGTCATTCAGCGACGGATCGGCCAGCAAATACCAGCCCGTGGTGCTGGTGAGGCCGGGCTCGATAATGAGCTCAAGCTGACCGCCGAACGGGTTGACGTTCGAGACTTGATTTGCCGCGATCTGGGTCAAGACCTGTTGCGCCACGGTCTCTTGCAGCGGGTGGGTGAGGATCGCCCAGGGCTTGAGGGCGAAGGTCTCGCCCCGAGGCCCCTTGGCCGTCCGCAGGGCATTCCGCGCGACGGTGAGGCTGGCCACCGAAAGAACAGCGCCGGAGGCGACCATGTTGCCGCGCCCGACCGTGAACATCGGGTTGCCATCGGCCATATTCTGGCCCGCGCCAGCGTTCGCTTGCAGCGGCTCGAGCAGAACCCGCCGCAGGCATTCGGTCGCGCCGCGCCGCATGTTGGAGGCGATATCGGTCAGCAGGTCGAGCCGATCATTGACGATCGCCTGATTGCTGATCGAGAAGCCCACCCCGAAGTCGCGGACGCGAGGCAAGAGCTCGCCCTTCTCGTCCATCGAGCCGAAGGTGATCTCGCCCGCTTCCGCGATTTCGGCCGGCACGGTGGTCGAGCTCAGAGTCAGGCTCCGGCCTTGCTGGTAATTGTCGCGCAGAACCTCCCGCGAGGCACGGGCGATATCGGGCGGTGCCTGAACCATGCCCAAGCCGACCGCGTTGGAAAGCGCGTCGGCGGTGATCAGGGGGAAGTCGCTGCGGCTGTGCTGGCCAAAGGCCATCCGCACCGACTCGAGGCGGCTGGCAGGCCGTTCGCCCGCCGCGCGCTGTATCGTCATCAGCATGTCCGAAAGCGACATGGTGGCGAATTCGCGCCCGATGGTGGGCGTGTGGCTCCGCACCATCCGCGCGGTCAGGCCATCGACCATCTTGGCGCGCAGACCCTCGCCGCCGTCCCAGCTGCGCCCGACCGAAAGCGTAGGCTCATGGGTGCGCCCGCCTTGGTCGTCGCGGTCGGCCACCATGTTCAGGATGGACTCGCGCGCCAGGGCGAGAACCTGCGGATCAGCTGCGGGCGTGTCGCTGCCCAGCGCCGTGATGTATTCCCCGACCGCCGCCTCGATCTCTTCGGCCCTGAGCTGCTTCCGCTTGCCCAGATCGGCAACCAGCAAAAGCCCGGGCGCGATTTCGGCCATGCGAACCGCTGTCATTTTCGGGTCTTGCGCCAAGATATCGGCGAATTCCGGCGGCAGCTTGTGCTCTGTCGCGGTCATACGAAGGCGCGCAAGCAGCCGCGCCGAAGGCTGGTGGGTGTGGTCAAGCATTGCTCGTCTCCATCTTTGATTTGGGCGGTTCGGCCACCCATCCGTTCTCTTGCGCAAGGCGCATCAAGGCCGAAGGCGCACCACTATGGGCGCTGTAATCGTGCTTGGCAGGGCTTTCCCCCTGCCCCGATTCCTCGATCAGATCGGCAAAGCCCAGGGCCACCGACTCCTTGGCATCGAGCCAAAGCTCTTGCGCCAGCCAAGTCTTAACCCTTGAAAGAGGTTGGCCGCTGCTGGTGGCATATACCTCCGCATCCGTCCTTCCGACCTTCTCGAGCAGCTCCGCCGCTTTGCGATGGGCTTCGGAATCGCCAACCGTCATGGTCCAAGGCAGGTGCAGCATCATGTAGGCCGCGCGGTGCATGACGATCTTGCTGGCACCGCAGATCAGCAGCGAAGCGGAGCTGGCGGCAACGCCACGAACGATGCAGCGCGCCCGCCCGTGCGCCTCAATCTCCGCGAGGATCGCAGCGCCCTCGAGCGCATCGCCGCCCGGGCTGTTCACGATGATATCGACCGCCTCACTCGCGTGCATCGCCAGAAAGCCGCTCACGCTGGCAGACGTGTTGCGGCCCTCCCCGATATAGCCGCGGATAAAGAACACGGGCGCGCTCATTTCTTGAACCGCTCCTCGACACCGGCCGCCCGGGTGATCTCGTAGCCGTCGATCCGAAAGCCTGCCGCTTGAGCGCGCTGTTGGGCAATCCG
>JAHEBX010000227.1 GCA_024642045.1 Pseudorhodobacter sp.
ATCCGCCAATCCGGCGGCAAAAGCGTTCACCAGACAGTTGCCGTTATAGCTGGCGTGAAACCGCACCTCGCCGCCCACCGTCGGCACGCCAAACGCATTGCCATAAGACCCCACACCCTCAACCACGCCCTGCACCAGATGCGCGGTTTTCGGGTGGCCTGGAACGCCGAACGACAGGCTGTTCATCGCCGCAATCGGCCGTGCGCCCATGGTGAACACATCGCGCAGAATGCCGCCCACGCCCGTCGCAGCCCCCTGATGCGGCTCGATATAGCTGGGGTGGTTGTGGCTCTCCATCTTGAAGATCACGGCCTGCCCATCGCCAATATCCACCACGCCCGCGTTTTCGCCCGGCCCGCAAATCACCTGCGGTCCTGTCGTCGGAAGCGTGCGCAGCCACTTCTTCGAGGATTTATAGGAACAATGCTCGTTCCACATCGCCGAAAAGATACCCAGTTCCGTAAAGGTCGGTTCGCGCCCGATAATGCCCAGCAGCCGCTCATATTCGTCGGGCTTCAGCCCGTGGGCCGCGATAAGATCCGGGGTGAGTGCGGGCTCGGTCACAGCAACGATCCTCATGTCAGATTGATATATCCCGCTCATAGGACAAAGGGCACGAAAGGGAAAGACCGACCGCACGCACGGCGCATTGAGCCTCCGATTTTTCCGGGGCAGGGGCTTTGCGGGCAGAATGAGCGCCGAATCGCACGAGCCGCGTCAATCCGTCCGGTTTTTCTGCAAGTGCAGCATCTCTGACCTCTGGCCCCCAAAAACTGCCGCTTTGATGGGCAGTCCCGCGTTTTCGCACGGAAACCAAAAAAAAGGCCGAGCTTTCGCTCGGCCAAGTCCAACAGGGAGGTATGAAGGAAGCAAGAGATACTCAATCGCCGCCTTCCCGATAAAAATAGGTCTGCGGGGGGGCTACCGCAAGTCACGCCGATCTAATCTGCGGGCATGGCGGATATGCGTTTTTTGCATATCTAATTTTTACCATAATTTACAATATCTTGCGCGCAATTGGCCGCAAAATGACCTGTGGCCAATTAGTCGCGTTGCCGCTTGCGATAGGCAAAAATCTCTTCGGTCACGAAATCGCGGAAGGCAGAGACCCGCTTGGAATGGCGTAATTCTTCGGGGTAGGCAAGGAATACGGGCACTTCGGACGACTCAACCTCTGGCAGAACGCGCACCAGATTCGGGAAATCCTCGGTCAGATAATCGGGCAGGACGCCGACGCCCAGATGGTTCAAAACCCCCTGTAAAACACCGAAATAGTTGTTCACCGTCAACATCGACGGAATTTCATATGCCATCAGTTGCTGCACCAGCAAAGCGCCCGCCGCGACCTGTGCCACGCCTGCGTGCTGACAGATCAACCGATGATGGCCGAAATCTGAAATCTGCTCCAGCGGTCCCGCATCCGCCAGATACTCCGGCGTCGCATAAAGCCGCATCCTGATATTCATCAAACGCCTGCGGATCAGATCGGCCTGACTTGGCTCTTTCATTCGGATAGCGACATCTGCTTCGCGCATCGGCAAGTCCAACAACCGCTCTTCCAGCATCAGGTCAATTTTCAGGCTTGGATATTTCTTGTAAAGCGCAGGCAGGCGCGGGGCCAACCACAACGTGCCAAACCCGGTGGTCGTGGTTACCCGCAACTCACCGAACACTTCATCCTCGCTGTCGCGAATCCGGGCCGCGGCGGCATCAAGCCGCTTGACCATCGCCTGAGTCGCATCAAACAGCAATTCGCCCTGTTCAGTCAGAATCAATCCGCGCGCATGGCGGTGAAACAGCGTGACACTCAGGCTTTCTTCCAATGACCGGATTTGCCGACTGACCGCAGATTGCGACAGATGCAGCACGTCGCCGGCATGGGTCAAAGACCCCGCATCCGCGACCGCATGAAATATCCGAAGCTTGTCCCAATCCATTTTCATACTCATTTCAGTAAAACGGTCACGTCACTATCCCATGACACATAGGCGCATTAGCATGGGGAATAAACCGACATCCGCAAAATTCTCCTTGGTAGGTCAGTAATTTTGACCTATAATGCGCATTATCGCCGGTTTGATGTGGGGGAATGCACAATGGGTAGGCAGGAAATATCACTCAGTGATCGGCTGGACCTGTCGAAATCCCCGGTCCTGTTGAATGGAACACAGGCTTTGGTGCGTCTGATGCTGATGCAAAAGGCGCGGGACAAAGCTGCCGGGTTGAACACTGCGGGCCTTGTCACCGGGTATCGAGGCTCGCCTCTGGGCGCGGTGGATCAGCAGATGCAGCGCGCGGCAAAGGCCCTCACCGCCTCCGATATCGTCTTTCAACCGGGATTGAACGAAGACCTTGCCGCAACCGCAATCTGGGGCAGCCAGCAGGCCGAACTGCGCGGGCAGGGCAAATTTGATGGGGTTTTTGGCCTATGGTATGGCAAGGGTCCGGGGGTGGACCGCTCTGGCGATGTGATGCGTCACGGCAACCTTGCGGGATCGTCGCGATTCGGCGGCGTTATCATGGCGCTTGGCGATGATCATACCGGCGAAAGCTCCACCACCTGCCACCAATCCGAATGGGCGGCGCTGGATGCCTCAATCCCTGTCCTGTCGCCTGCGGGTGTGCAGGAAATCATAGATTACGGCCTATATGCCTATCAACTCAGTCGCTTTTCGGGCTGCTGGACTGCGCTCAAACTGATGAAAGACACAGTCGAGGCAACATCGGTCGTCGACACCTCTTTGAACCGGATGCAATTCGTGGTGCCCGATTATCCGATGCCCCAAGGCGGCCTCAATATCCGTCTTGGCGATCATTGGGTGCCGCAAGAGGCGCGTCTGGTGAACCACAAACGCTACGCCGCCGAGGCATTTTCGCGCGCAAACCGCATCGACAACCGCCATTGGGGCAAGCCGGGTGCGAAAATCGGCTTTGTCGCTGCGGGCAAGAACTGGCTCGACCTAACTCACGCGCTCTCGCTTTTGGGCATCGACGCCGCCGAGGCAGAGCGTTTGGGTCTCACCACCTATAAAATCGGTCAAACCTGGCCTTTGGATATGCATTCTTTCCATGATTGGGCCGAAGGTCTGGACCTGATCATCGTGGTCGAAGAAAAACGCAAGCTGATCGAGGTGCAAATCAAGGAAAGCATCTTTGCCGACCGTCGGGGCAGGCGGGTCTATGGCGGTCGTCTGGGCGACCCCGACGCCGATATCCTGTTCCCGGTCGAAATGTCGCTGGATCCGGTAATGATCGCGGCGAAACTCGGCAATATCCTGATCGACGAAGGTCGTGAGACTGAGGCGCTCAAGGCCGCCCTTCAGCGCATCAACGAGGCGCGCCAGTCCGATAACGCCACCGATATCGCGGCGCGCTTGCCCTATTTCTGCTCGGGCTGTCCGCACAATACCTCGACGCTTCTGCCCGAAGGCGCGCGCGCTGGTGCGGGCATCGGCTGTCATACCATGGCGCTGTGGATGGACCGGGGCACCACGGGACTGACCCAAATGGGCGGCGAAGGTCTGAACTGGGTCGGCGAGGCGCCGTTTTCCAAAACCGACCATGTATTTCAGAACCTTGGCGACGGCACCTATAACCACTCCGGTATCCTTGCCATCCGCGCAGCGCAGGCGGCGGGAACCAATCTGACCTACAAGATCCTGTTCAATGACGCGGTGGCCATGACGGGCGGCCAGCACAACGAAGGCGGGCTGACGGCAGACCGGATCGTGGCCGAACTCCTGGCGATGGGCGTGAAAAACGTCGGCATCGTCTATGACCCGAAAGAGGCGGTGGATCT
>JAHEBX010000089.1 GCA_024642045.1 Pseudorhodobacter sp.
AGAGCAGGCGGCGTGATAGGTCTCGCCCTCGGTATTGCCTTCGACCATCGCGCGGATGTTGGCCAGTTGCGCGGGGTCAACGATGGCCCCGACGTCAATGCATTTGTCCAACGGATCGCCGATGCGCAGGCCATCCATGCGGCGTTTGAGCTTTTCGTGAAAGCGGCCGGCGATGCCTTCCTGAACCAGAAGCCGCGAGCCTGCACAGCACACCTGCCCCTGATTGAACCAGATCGCATCAACAAGGCCTTCGATGGCGCTGTCGATATCGGCATCATCAAAGACGATATATGGCGATTTGCCGCCCAGTTCGAGTGTCAGCGCCTTGCCCGTGCCAGCGGTTGCCTCGCGGATCAGGCGGCCGACGGCGGTAGAGCCGGTGAAGGCGATCTTGTTGACTTCGGGGTGGTTGACGAGAGCAGCACCCGTATCGCCGTCGCCTGTGACGATGTTCAGCACGCCCTTGGGCAGACCCGCTTCGCGGCTGAGTTCGGCAAACAGCAGGGCGGTGAGAGGGGTGTATTCGGCAGGTTTGAGCACCACGGTATTGCCTGCGGCAAGGGCGGGCGCGACTTTCCACGCGAGCATCAGTAGCGGGAAGTTCCACGGGATCACCGCGCCGCAGACGCCGAGGGGCACTTGGCCTGGCAACTCGTCGTCAAGCAGTTGCGCAAGGCCCGCGTGGTAATAGAAATGCCGAACGACAAGTGGGATGTCGATGTCGCGCGCCTCTCGGATGGGTTTGCCATTGTCCATGGTTTCCAGCACGGCGAGCAGGCGGGCGTGTTTTTGCACCAGCCGCGCAAGGGCATAGAGCACGCGGGCGCGGGCAGCACCCGACTGGCGCCCCCATTTCGGCTGCGCGCGACGGGCGGCTTTGACGGCAAGATCAATGTCGTCAGCAGTGCCTTGGGTGACCTGCGCCAGAACAGCGCCCGTGGCCGGATTGCGGGTCGCAAAACCTTTGGCCGCTTTGGTGAAAGCGCCGTCAATGTAATGGCCAAAGTTGCCATGCTTTGCCAGCCACGCCAGCGCTTCGGCGTTGCTTTCGGGGGCTGGGCCGTAGGCCATGCTGTCGAAGATTTCACGAACGGATGTCATGGCAAAGTCCTTTGACGGATCAATTTCTAGGTTTCTGCAGCTGCGCTCTTTGGCAAGCCTGCGCCTCCGGCGGGGATATTTTGGACCAGTATGAAAGAGCCGGGCTTTCATACTGGGAAAAATATCCCGGGGTGAGCGGCAACGCCGCGAGGGGCAGCGCCCTTTGTCTGATGGGCGGCTTCATTCAAGCCATCGCGTGGCGATTTGCGGCCGAGTAGGCACCTGTCAGGTAGTGATCAAGTTGGCGCTCGATATCGCCAAGGAGTGACGAGGCACCAAAGCGGAACAGATCGGGTTGCAGCCAGGCTTGGCCAAGCTCGTCTTTCATCAGCGCGAGATAGGTCAGCGCGTCTTTGGCCTTGGAGATACCGCCCGCAGGTTTATAGCCAACCTTGATTCCGGTGCGATCCTGATAGTCGCGGATGCAGCGGATCATGGTCAGGCTGACGGGCAGGGTGGCGTTGACGCTTTCCTTGCCCGTCGAGGTTTTGATGAAATCGGCCCCTGCCATCATGCAGACCAGCGAGGCGCGGGCGACGTTGCGCAGGGTTTGCAGCTCTCCCGTGGCAAGGATGGCTTTGACATGCGCCTCGCCGCATTCGGCGCGCATCTCGCGCATCTCGTCATAAAGCGCCTGCCAGTTGCCGGTCAGCACATGGCGGCGGGAAATCACGATGTCGATTTCCTTTGCCCCGGCGCGCACACTCTCGCCGATTTCGGCGATGCGCAGCCGGTAGGGCGAGAGGCCTGCAGGAAAGCCTGTCGAGACGGCGGCAACAGGGATATGTGTGCCCTCCAGCGCGCGAACGGCGGTTTCGACCATTTCGTGATAGACGCAGACGGCGCCCGTCGTCAGCCCCTCCAGCCCCAGTTTGGCCAGCGTTGCGGGGGCGACGGGGTGGCGGGCCTTGGCGCAGAGGCGTTTTACGCGGTCGGGTGTGTCGTCGCCGGACAGCGTGGTCAGGTCGATCAGCGAGATGGCCTTGAGCAGCCAAGCGGCCTGAAATTCCTTTTTCACCGAGCGGCGGCCGCCAATTGACGCCGCGCGGCGCTCGATCGCTGACGTATTGGCCTGCACCGAGGCAACCCAGTCCAGATCAAGCGGCATGCCGGTATTTCTGCTGTGGGCGAGTTGCGGCAGATTCAGCGTGGTGCCGGTCAGGGTTTGCATGGGGCCTCGCCTTTTGGTTTGCGATCAGGTTGCATGCCGCTGGGCGGGCTGGCAAGGCCTGCACGCGGGGCAGATGTGGTTTTTGACTGAATGGTCAGCTTGCGTGGCTGCCGCGCATCGGACCGAAATAATACCAAAATAATACCAATATCTGCGACGCATTCGCGCAAGTGCTTGACCTGATGGCGTGCTTTGTGTGACGTGGCGGAAAACATAGTCTGGGACAGCCCTATGCAAGACCTCAATCTGACGGCCCATTGGGCTGGCATTCTTTCGCTGATCATCTTTGTCGTTGCCTATATCATGGTGATTTTCGAGGAATCGATCCACATGCGCAAATCCAAGCCGGTGATGCTGGCAGCGGGTTTGATCTGGGCCTTCATCGGGATCGCCTATGGCATGGCAGGGGATGCCGAGGCGGCGCACAGCCACGCACGCGAAATTATCGAGGAATATGGCGAGCTGTTCTTGTTCTTGTTGGTGGCGATCACCTACGTCAACACGCTGGAAGAGCGCCGCGCCTTTGATGTGTTGCGTGCCAAGCTGGTGGGGGCAGGTCTGGGCTATCGGCAGCTGTTTTTGCTGACCGGATTCTTGTCATTTCTGCTGTCGGGCATCCTTGATAACCTGACGACAGCACTGGTGATGGGCGCGGTTGTGGTGGCGCTGGGCCGCGACAACGTGAAGTTTGTCACTGTGACCTGTGTCTCGGTGGTGGTTGCGGCCAATGCCGGCGGGGCGTTCAGCCCTTTTGGCGATATCACCACGCTGATGGTCTGGCAGAAGGGCAAACTGGGGTTCTTTGAATTTTTTGACCTTTTCCTGCCGTCGCTGGCCAACTGGGCGGTGCCCGCCGCGATCATGTTCTTTGCGGTGCCGAACCTGAAACCCGAGCCGCATACGGACAAGGTCAAGGGCAAACCCGGGATGATGGGGGTGGTGGTGCTGTTCTTGATGACCATTGCCACGGCGGTGTGCTTTAAGAACTTCCTGCAACTGCCGCCCGCCTTGGGGATGATGCTTGGCATGGGGTATCTGCAACTTTGGGCCTATTATCTGCAATTCACCGGCAAGCGGCGGCGCAACGAGGATATGGTGCTCGACAGTTTCCGCCAGATCGAGCGGGTCGAATGGGACACGTTGCTGTTCTTCTTTGGCATTATCTTTGCGGTCGGTGGCCTTGGTGTGTTGGGCTACCTTACCTTGATGTCCGAGGTGCTCTATACTGGGATGGGCGCAACCTATGCCAATGTGATCATCGGGGCGCTCTCGGCGGTGGTGGATAATATTCCGCTGATGTTTGCGGTGCTGACGATGGACCCGAGCATGTCGGATGGCCAATGGCTGTTGATCACGCTGACCTGCGGCACTGGGGGATCGCTTTTGTCAATCGGCTCGGCCGCAGGTGTGGCGCTTATGGGGCAGGCGCGCGGGCTTTATACCTTTGGCAGCCACCTGAAATGGACATGGGCGGTCGCACTGGGCTATCTCGCCTCGGTCTTTGTGCACATGTCACTCAACGCGCATCTGTTCTGACGGCACGTCCTTGGGCGCGCGGCGCAGCTCTGCCCAAGGCGCCTCGGTCGCCGTGGGTGGCAGAATGCTGCGGTCCACCGTTTCGACGATATGTGATTTGGCGAGATACAGCGCCGAAAGCGGCGCAGTGATGAACAAGAACACCGAGACCATCAGCTCTTGCCATGTCGCATGTCCGCTGATCAGCAGCGTATCAAGCGACGATGCGATCAAGGCAGAGCCCACTCCAATCGTGGTGGCCTTGGTCGGCGCATGCAGCCGCTGCATCGGCTCGCGCAGCTTCAGCAGGCCATAGCTGCCGATCAGCCCGAACGCGCCTCCGATCACCAACAGCGCCGAGACAAAGATTTCAATCGCCATGTTCATTCGATGATCCCCCGCCGCAGCAGGTATTTGCAAAAGGCAACCGTCGACATAAAGCCCGTCATCGAGAACAGCATCGCGGCCTCGAAGTTGAGTTCCTTGCCGGTCAGCACAGAGTAAAGAACGATCAGAGCGATGACGTTCACCACCATAGTGTCGACCGCCAGAATGCGGTCGGGGATGGTGGGCGCAGTGGCAAGCCGCCACATGTTCAGCAAAAGCGCCACAGCAAAACACGTGATCGCAAAGGTGAGGGCATAGTCCAACATCAAGCGAAGATCCTTTTCAGGCGGGCCTCGTAGCGGGTCTTGATCTGATCGCGCACCGCGTCGGGGTCCGGGGCGTGCAAGGAATGGATCAGCAGCGATTTTCCATCGGCAGCAAAGTCGGCGGTCAACGTGCCGGGTGTCATGGTAATGGTGCCTGCCAGCAGGGCCTGCGCCTCGGGCGAGGGCAGGTCGATCGGCACGCAGATCCACGCCGACCGGATCTTGGCTGCGGGTTTGAACAGGATGATCGCGGCCACATCGACGCTGGACACGATCACATCCCAGACCACCAGCAGCACATAAAAGAACAGTCGCAGCGGGTGGCGCAGGGCAGGGTGCTCGGGCCAGTAAGGGGCGGTCAAAAGTGGGATGATCACGGCCAAAATGCCGCCGAGCATCAAGGCGCCCGCGCCAAAGCTGTTCATCAGCGCACACCAGGTCAACACAAGCGTGGCCGAAAGATAGGGATGCGGAAAGAGCTTGCGGATCATTGGTTGACCCCCTGCAGCTGGATCGCCTCGATATAGGCGGTGGGCGCATAAAGACCTGCTGCGGTCTGGGTGGCCCAAGCCATGACCGGACCCGCGCCAAGCGTCAGTGCCCCCAGCGCCGCGATACACAGTGCGGATGCCAAGGGTGCAAAGGGGGCGGTGCGGCTGAGCGCTCGCTCGGGTTCTTCGGCCTTCCAGAACAGCCCGGACCCCAGTCGCGCCAGCCCCAGAATTGTCAGCAATGACGACAGCAGGATAAAGCTCCACGCAACAGGCGCGTTGTCGCGCAGCGCATCCATCACCAGCAGTTTGCCGACAAAACCGGACAGCGGTGGCATCCCCGCCATCGCCACGGCGGCCGCCATGTAAAGTGCCGCGATCAGCCCGTCGCGCCGGTGCGGCGTGATGTCCGAGATCAGGAACAGCGCCGCCATAGCAAGCGTCGAATGCACCAGATAATACAGGCCCGCCGCCGTGGCCGCAGGCGTAAAGGCCGCGATGGCGAGCAGCAGCGTGCCCATCGACCCCAGCGCGGAAAAGGCCACCAGGCGCGGCAGATCGCGGCTGCCCAACACTCCGATGGCGCCAACCGCCATAGTGGCCAGCGCTGCGGGCTGCATCAGCGACTGGATCAGCGTGCCCGTCGCGGGCAGGTCGGTCGGAAACACCAATGTGCCAAAGCGGATCAGCGCATAGGCGCCGACTTTGGTCATAACAGCAAAAAGCGCAGCCACAGGGGCCGGGGCATTGGCATAGGTCGCAGGCAGCCAGAATTGCAGCGGCACCATCGCTGCCTTGACCGCAAAGACCACCATCAGCAGCACGGCCGCGACCCGCACGAGGGCGGTGTTATCGGCAGGCAGGTCGGGCAGCTTGGCCGCCAGATCGGCCATGTTCAACGTGCCCGTGGTGGAATAAATCGTGGCCAGTGCGATCAGGAACAGCGATGACCCAAGCAAATTGAAGGCCACATATTGCACGCCTGCCCGCAGCCGTTCACGCCCGCCGCCATGCACCATCAGGCCATAGGACGCGATCAGCAGCACTTCGAAAAACACAAAGAGGTTGAAGGCGTCGGCGGTCAGAAATGCTCCATTCAGGCCCATCAGCTGGAACAGGAACAGGGTGTGAAAATGCTTGCCGCGACGGTCCCAGTCGGTCGAAAGCACATGGATCAGCACCACCAGCGCCAGACCAGACGTCAGCATCAGCATCAGCGCCGACAAACGATCAGCAAGCAAGGCGATGCCAAAGGGCGCGGGCCAGTTGCCAAGGAAATAGGCCTGAGGCGTGCCTGCTTCCTGAGCGATCCGCACTGCAATCGCGCAAAGCGCCAGCGTGCCCAGCAGCGACAGGGCGCGCTGCACCGCAAGGCTGCCACGCAGCAGCACCATCACGCCGGCCAGCACGGCAGGCAACAGGATCGGGGCGATGATCAGATGACTCATGCCTCTTCCTCCGCATCGCCCGTGCTGACGCGATCATCGCCCGAGGTCAGAAATGCCCCGATCGCCATGATCACCAGCACTGCCGTCATACCAAACGAAATCACGATGGCCGTCAGCACCAGCGCTTGCGGCAGCGGGTCAGTGTAACCTGCGGCGGTTTTGGTGATGATCGGCGGAAGCTCTGGCGCAAGGCGGCCCGCCGCAAAGATGAACAGATTGACCGCATAGGACAGCAGCGACAGCCCCAGGATCACCGGAAAGCTGCGCTGGCGCAACATCAGATAAACCCCCGAAGCCGTCAGCGCGCCGATGGCGATAGCGACAAGCAATTCCATCAGCTGGATCCTTTCGCAAGTCGCGCAATTCCGTTCAGCGCCAGCATCACGGCCCCCAACACGCAGAGGAAGACGCCCAGATCGAACAGGGCCGCAGTGGCCAGCTCGACCTCGCCCACCAGAGGCACATGGAAATAGCCATAGTTCGAGGTCAGGAAGGGCCGTCCCGCCGCCCACGAACCCAGCCCCGTCGCGCTTGCAATCAACACGCCTGCGCCGATCAGCCCGTGGAAGGGAAAACGCTGGCGCGCTTCGGCCCATTCGATGCCCGAGGCAAGATATTGCATCACAAGCCCGATCGCAAAAACCAGTCCTGCAACAAAGCCGCCACCCGGTTGGTTGTGGCCGCGCAGGAACAGATAGACACCCACCATCATCGATATTGGCAGGATCAGCCGGGTCGCCACCCGCAGCATCACCGGATGCGCGTCGCCCGCGTCGGGGTCGGCAGCGTCCGGCTCGTTACGCCATTTGGTGATCAAAAGCCCTTCAACCAGCGCGTAAATCAACAGCGCCGCAATGCCCAACACGATGATCTCGCCATAGGTGTCAAAGCCGCGGAAATCGACGATGATGGTGTTGACCGCATTGGTCCCTCCCGCGCCCGGTTTCGACTGCGCCAGATGAAAAGCCGAGATCGGTGCAAAGATAGCCTCGCGTGTCAGCAGCGCAAAGGCAAGTGCCGCCACAGCCAGCCCGGCGGCACCGGCAAGGACCGCATCGCGCAACTTGCGCAGGGATGTGGATTCCTGCGGCGTGGTGTCGGGCAGAAAGTTCAGCGCCAAGAGCATCAGCACGACTGTGACCACCTCGACCGTGATTTGCGTCAGCGCAAGGTCGGGCGCGGACAGATAGGCAAAGCCCGCTGACAGGATCAGCCCGATGATCCCGACCAGCAACAGCGACAACAGCCGGCGGTGGTGCATCACCGTGGCGGCCAGCGTCGCCAGCGTCAGCACAACCCAAGCCGACCCTGCGTCAAACGGCACTTCGGCCATCGCGCGGGTACCAGCGCTATGGCTGCCTGAGGCAAAGGCATAAAGCGCCAGCGCCAGCATGGCTGCAATGGCCACGGCAAAGTTGCGCGCAAGGTCGCCGTTGTGCAGCCCTTGGGTCAGCGCGCGGGCGGCGGCTGTCATGCCGTTCAGCCCGGCATCAAAGATCGGCTTGGCCTCGGGACGGGGGAAAGCATCCCACATCGCGCGCAGCCGGTCATAGCTGCCAAGGATCATGAACCCACCACCAAAGGCCAAGAGCGACATATAAAGCGCGGGCGACTCCAGCCCGTGCCAAAGCGCGATATGGGCATGCGGATGCCCGCCCGTGACGGCCGCGGCGGCACTATCGACCAGCCAGGCGGCAAGGGGCATCGGTGCAAGGCCAATCGCCACCACCAGCACCGCCAGCAGTGCAGGCGAGGCCAGCAAGCCAAAGCCCGGATCGTGCGGTGAATAGGTGTCGTCATTGCGCGACTGGCCCAGAAATCCATGCGCCAGAAAGCGCAAGGAATAGCCGACCGACAGCAGGGCTGCGATGGTTGCCAGCGCAGGGATCAGCCAGGAATTGCCCAGCCAAGCGGTATGGGCGGCCTCTTCCAGCATCATTTCCTTGGACAAAAAGCCGTTTAGCGGCGGCACGCCCGCCATTGACAGCGTGGCGAGGGTCGCCACGATAAAGGTTACAGGCATCACCCGGCGCAGACCGCCCAGCAGGCGTATGTCGCGGGTGTGTGCCTCGTGATCAACGATCCCTGCGACCATGAACAACGCGGCCTTAAAGGTCGCGTGGCAGATGATATGAAACACGGCGGCGAGCGCGGCCTGCTCGGTGCCAAGGCCCAGAAGAAAGGTGATCAGGCCAAGGTGGCTGACGGTCGAATAAGCAAGGATCGCTTTGAGATCGTCCTTGAACAGCGCAACCTTGGCCGCAAAAGCCATGGTGATCAGGCCCGTTGTGGCGACGATCAGGAACCAGGCTTCGGTGCCTGCCAGCACGGGCCAAAGCCGCGCCATCAGAAAGAGGCCTGCTTTGACCATCGTGGCCGAGTGCAGATAGGCCGAGACGGGCGTGGGGGCCGCCATTGCATGGGGCAGCCAGAAATGGAACGGGAACTGCGCCGATTTGGTAAAGGCTCCTCCAAGGATCAGGATCAGGGCAGGCAAATAGAGCGGGCTTGCTTGTATCACCTCGCGCTGGCTCAGGATGTCCGACAGCGTATAGCTGCCCGCGACATGGCCCAGGATCATCATCCCCGCGATCATCGAAAGCCCGCCCGCACCGGTGACCGCCAGCGCCATCCGCGCGCCTTGCCGCCCCACCGCCAGATGGTTCCAATATCCGATCAAAAGGAAGGATGACAGTGAAGTCATCTCCCAAAACACCAGCAAAAGCAGGATGTTGTCAGATAAAACAATCCCCAGCATCGCGCCTTGGAACAGCATCAGGAACGCCATGAACCGCCCAAAAGGGTCCGACGGGTCCAGATAAAACCGCGCATAAAGCTGGATCAACAGGCCGATACCAAGGATCAGCATCGCAAACAGAACCGACAGACCGTCAAGGCGGAACTCGGCGTTCAGGCCAAGTTGCGGCAGCCAGTCCAACTGCCAGGTGATAACCTGACCCGACAGGATCTGCGGCAGATAGCTCAGGATCGCCACAAGAGCGGTGGCGGTGCAAGCGGCGGCGACAAGGGTTGTCATGCTCCGCCCCAGAGGAATCGACAGGGCTGCAATCAGCGCGCCAAGAAACGGCAGGGCTGCGATCAGCGCTAAGGTCATCAAGGGGCCCCTCGTCGTGGCGTGGCGGGATGCGTCGAAATCGTCGCGGCGGGTGCGCAGAGAGATAAGGGTTTAGCTGCGCGGTTCAAGTCTAAACGCCATCAAGCACAGGATTTCCTGCGACAAAGGCGCCTATGCGCCGCGACCTGCCGCGTTCTGATCGATCAAATAGCGCTGCGACAGCGGTATCGCGGCAGCCCCCAGCGCGCGGGCATCGGGCCCAATGGTGCCTTCAAGGATCGCAGGCGGGTCGATGCCATCGAGATCCAGCGCATAGAGCGCCTTTCTCGTGCGCCGGGTGATTTCAGCACGCACCTCGGCAGGCATCCAGCCATCAACCACCACGGCCTCGATTTCCAGCAGGGACCCTGCCGTCAGCGCAGCCCAAGCCAGCCCGTTCGCTGCCGCGTTCATCCAATCCGACAGGATCACAGGGCTGACCGTCCAATGATCGGGCCGCTCCCACAGATAATCTGAAGCCTCGCCCGCCGCCTCCATCGCATCGGCAAGTTTGGACATCGAGGCGACAGAGATCAGCCGGGCGATCTTGCCCTCCGCCGTGCCAATCGGCAAAGGCCCGGCCCCGGCCGCGTTACCCGAACGGCCCAGGAACAGCTGGCCATTCAGCACAAGTCCGCCGCCGATAAAGGTGCCAAAGTAGAAATACAGAAAATCCTTGGGCTTTTCACCGGTGCCAAACACCAGCTCGGCCCCACAGGCCGAGGTGGCGTCGTTTTGCAGATAGGTGGGCAAGCCCGTCAGCGCACTGATCTCGCTGCGGATGTCGTGGTCGCGCCAAGCGTCCATTTCGGCCTGAGGTGCGCCGATGAACTGCACCCAGCTCCACAATTGAAACGGCATGGCGATACCGATGCCGCTGACGCGCCCGCGCTCTTCGGGGGTCAGCTGCGCGATTGCTTTGGGCAGGGCCTTGGCGGTGAAGTCCACCACCGCCATGGGAGAGGGGTAGCGATAGGTCTTGCGTTGGGTGCTGCGCACCTTGCCCTGAAAATCCACGAGTGTCAGATCGACCGAGCGCCGCCCGATCTTGATGCCCACAAAAAACGCGCCATTCGGGTTAAGGAACATCGGCACCGAGGGCTGGCCAATGCGGCCCCGGATCGGCTCACCGCGCAGCAAGAGGCCATCATTTTCCAGTGCTCGCATGATCACCGATACCGTTTGCGCCGACAGCCCGGTGATGCGGGCGATATCGGATTTCGCCAAGGCTCCGTGCTGACGCACCAATGACAGCACAAGGCGTTCGTTATGATCGCGCATCCCCGATTGGTTCGAGCCGCGCAGACCGATGTCATCGCTACTTTGCCGTTCGGTCAGGCTGTCGTCGCCAAGTGCCATGACCTATCCGCCCAGATCACCGGACAGAGCCGCCTTGCGCAGGATGACATTGGCAAAAAGTGCGGTCTCAGAAGTGGCGATGATCGCATAGGCCGCGCGCACGCGGGGATACAGTGCGTCCCCTGCCAGTGGCTTTACATCAAAGCTCTGTCCCGAACCGATGCAGGCCGAATCGATTGCATGGTGAATTGGCCCCGATTGCGGCGGGGTATTGTTGAGTGCCGCGCGAAAAGCGGCCTCGACCGGCAACAGTTTGAGAATCGCTGAAAGCAAGGGCAACAGCGGAATGCCATCCGCGCGGATAAGCCTGCGGGCGTGTTCGGCCGCGGGATAATTGCCATCGACCAAGGCAATCTCGTCGCCGTGCCCCATGGCGCGCAACGCGTAAAGCAGGTCGGGCCCGAGCAAGGGCGAGATGCCGATCAACATAATTTCCAGCCCTTTTCCGGAGCCTGCGTTCGGCAGGCCATCATTCTAGCATATGAGACTGCGGTGTGTTCTGCCACCTGTCAATATTAAATCACTCTGATTTATTTATCTTGACGTAATGCCCCGAATCGTATCTTTTGATGTCATCGCAGGGTCCTGACGGAGCTTGGCGTAAATACGACGAACGGGGGCTAATCCCCTAATTCCTTGGGAGGACTACCAATGAAATTCAACACCAAAGCTCTGCTCGGTGCTGCTGCTGTTGCCCTGATCGCTGGTTCGGCTTCTGCTGCTGACCTGACCTGCCTGATCACCAAGAACAACACCAACCCCTTCTTCGTGAAGATGAAAGAGGGCGCTGAGGCGAAAGCCAAAGAGATGGGCATGGATTTCCAAGCCTATGCCGGTGAAAAAGATGGCGACGCCGCGCCGCAGATCACCGCAGTCGAGAACTGCATCGCTGCTGGCGC
Source organism: Pseudorhodobacter sp. (assembly GCA_024642045.1). Classification (GTDB taxonomy): domain Bacteria; phylum Pseudomonadota; class Alphaproteobacteria; order Rhodobacterales; family Rhodobacteraceae; genus Cypionkella. The sequence goes on from JAHEBX010000089.1 coordinate 11,753, forward strand.
CAAGGGTATCCTGATCACCCCGTCGAACGACAGCGTCGGGCCGGCTCTGAAGGACGCGCGCGCCGCTGGCATCCTTGTGATCGCTTTGGACACCCCGCTTGCGGATCCGGAAGCACAGGACATGACCTTTGCAACCGACAACTTTGAAGCGGGTCTGTTGATTGGCAAATGGGCTGCTGCGACGCTTGGCGAAGAAGGCGCGAAAAATGCCAAGATCGGCATGCTCGACATTAACAAAGACAACATCTCGGTTGACGTGGCACGCGACACCGGCTTCCTCAAGGGCTTTGGCATCGAAGTTCCTGATCTGAAGGTGATGGGTTCGGAAACCGACCCGCGCGTTATCGGTCATGAATCGTCGGGCGCCAACCCAGAAGGCGGCGTAACCTCGGTCGAGAACCTGCTGGCGAAAAACCCTGACATGAACGTGGTTTACACCATCAACGAGCCTGCTGCTGAAGGTGCTTATCAGGCGCTGAAAAAGGCTGGCAAAGAAGCTGGCGTGCTGATCGTTTCGGTTGACGGCGGCTGCCCAGGCATCGCTTCGGTCAAGTCGGGCGTCATCGGCGCAACCTCGCAGCAGTATCCGCTGCTGATGGCCTCCAAGGGTGTCGAGGCGATCGCTGCTTTCGCCAAGGACGGCACGAAGCCTGCGGCTTCTGACGGTCTGACCTTCTTCAACACCGGCGTGAACCTTGTCACCGACAAGCCAGCGGCTGGCGTCGAGTCGATCGACAGCACCAAGGGCACCGAGCTCTGCTGGGGCTAACATCGCCTGAAGCGAAAACTTGATTAAGCGAAGGGCGACGTTACAGTCGCCCTTTGTATATCAAGCGCCGACTGGCGCTTTGGCATCCTAAGGGGAGGACGTCGGCCTATGAGCGACAACGGGACACCAACCAAAACCATTTCGGATTTCGAGGCCAAGCTGGCCGAGGCCGACAAGTCAGTCGCGAGTTTCGAGCGTGACGATAAGACAATTATGCGCCGTGCGCGGGCCTTTATGCGCGCCAATCCGACAACCATTCCTGCGCTTGTGCTTGTGATTTGCGTGCTGGCCTTTGGCCTGATTGCGCCGAACTTTTTGGGCGGATACCCGCTATCTCTGGTGCTGCAACAGGTCACGGTGATCGGCATCGTCGCGGTGGCGCAAACTTTGATCATCCTGACAGCAGGTATTGATCTGTCTGTGGGTGCGATCCTCGTGTTGTCGTCGCTGATCATGGGCAATCTGGCCGTCAACCTTGGGGTTCCCACGCCGATTGCGATTGCCGTCGGGATGTTTTTCGGCGGACTGATGGGGGCGACAAACGGGGTTCTCGTGGCCTACATCAAGCTGCCACCCTTCATTGCCACACTGGGAACGCTGTCAGTTTTCGAGGCGCTCAAGCAGTGGTATTCAAATTCGGAATCGATCCGCAACGTGGATATCGAGGCCAAGGCTTCGGCCTTGCTGTGGTTTGGCGAGGCGATCCGTTTCGGCACTGCAAAATTCACTTATGGCGGTATCTCTCTGATTTTGCTGGCGGCGCTGATCTGGTATGTTTTGACCCAAACCTCTTGGGGGCGGCATGTTCATGCGATTGGTGATGACCCTGATGCCGCGATGTTGTCGGGTATCCGCACCAAGGCGACGCTGGTTTCGGTCTATACAGTGGCGGGCGTGATCTGCGGTTTTGGCGCTTGGGTGTCGATCGGTCGGATCGGTTCGATCTCGCCGATTGCCTTTGACACCATAAACCTCGCGTCGATTACCGCCGTTGTGATCGGTGGCACTTCGCTTTTTGGCGGGCGGGCGTCGATTGTCGGATCGGTTTTGGGCGCGATCATCGTGGGGGTGTTCAACACCGGTCTGTCGATGGGCGGCGTGGATGATTACTGGCAAAAGTTTGCGACGGGCATCTTGATCCTTGTTGCCGTCGCTTTGGATCAATGGCTGCGGAGGGCTTCGCAATGACGGATGTGCAACCTATTCTGACCGCGCGCGGGCTGATGAAGCGTTACGGCACGGTTGTGGCGATGAACGGTGCGGATTTCGATCTGTATCCGGGCGAAATCACCGCCGTCATCGGCGATAACGGTGCGGGCAAGTCAACCCTGATCAAGGCATTGGCGGGGGCAGTTATCCCGGACCACGGCGAGATCTCACTGGACGGCAAGCCGATCCATTTTCGCGGGCCGCAAGAAGCGCGCGATGCAGGGATCGAGACCGTGTATCAAAGCCTTGCGATGTCGCCAGCGCTCTCGATTGCCGACAACATGTTTCTGGGCCGTGAATGGCGCAAACCCGGCATCATGGGCAGCGTGTTTCGCCAGATGGACCGCGCACGGATGGAGCAATTCGCCCGCGACAAGCTGAGCGAGTTGGGCCTGATGACGATCCAGAACATCAATCAGGCTGTTGAGTCGCTTTCGGGTGGTCAGCGGCAGGGTGTGGCGGTGGCGCGGGCCGCGGCCTTTGGCTCTAAGGTTGTCATTCTGGACGAACCGACGGCCGCCTTGGGTGTCAAGGAAAGCCGCCGTGTG
>JAHEBX010000004.1 GCA_024642045.1 Pseudorhodobacter sp.
AGACAAGTGCTTACATATTGATGCGCATAGGAAGGCACGTTTTGAAGCATGTCAGCCTTGGCTAGGGGAGTCGTCAAGGCAAGCAGGGCAATGGCGAGTGCGACCTTTCTCATCCCTTCACCGCTTTGACAATCTTCTGCGCGCCGTCTTTCAGATCGTCTGCAGCAATCACATTCAGGCCCGAGTTGCGGATGATTTCTTTGCCAAGCTCGACGTTGGTGCCTTCCAGACGCACCACCAGCGGCACTTTGAGGCCGACTTCTTTTACCGCTGCGATCACGCCCTCGGCGATGACGTCGCAGCGCATGATGCCGCCGAAGATGTTGACGAGGATGCCTTTGACTTGTGGGTCAGAGGTGATGATCTTGAAGGCCTCGGTGACCTTTTCCTTGGTCGCCCCGCCGCCGACATCGAGGAAGTTGGCGGGTTCGGCACCGTAAAGTTTGATGATGTCCATCGTGGCCATCGCAAGGCCTGCGCCGTTGACCATGCAGCCGATTTCACCATCAAGCGCGATATAGTTCAGATCGAATTTCGAGGCCGCGAGTTCCTTGGGGTCTTCCTCGGTCTCGTCGCGCAGGGCTGCGATATCGGGGTGGCGATACATCGCGTTGCCGTCGAAGCTGACCTTGGCGTCGAGCAGTTTCAGGCTGCCGTCTTTCAGCACGCAAAGCGGGTTGATTTCCAGCATTTCGACGTCTTTTTCGAGAAACATCTTGTAGAGATTCTTGACGATACCGACGCACTGTTTGACCTGCGCGCCCTCAAGCCCCAGCGCGAAAGCGACGCGGCGGCCGTGGAAATCCGAAAGGCCAGAGGCGGGGTCAACAGTGAAGGTGACGATCTTTTCGGGGGTGTCGTGGGCCACGTCTTCGATTGACATGCCACCTTCGGTCGAGACGACGAAGGACACGCGCGAGGATTCGCGGTCGATCAGCATGGCAAGGTAAAGTTCGCGGGCGATGTCGGAGCCGTCTTCGATATAGATGCGGTTAACCTGCTTGCCTGCCGGGCCGGTTTGGACGGTGACCAGCGTGCGGCCCAACATCTGTTTTGCGAATTCTGCGGCCTCACCAACGGAACGCGCCAGTCGCACGCCACCTTTTTCACCCGCTTCGGCCTCTTTGAAATGACCCTTGCCGCGACCGCCTGCGTGGATTTGCGCCTTGACCACCCAAAGCGGGCCACCCAATTCGCCGGCCGCGGATTTCGCGTCCTCGGCCTTGGTCACCGCGCGGCCGTCGGATACCGGCACGCCATAGCTGCGCAAAAGGGCCTTGGCTTGGTATTCGTGGATGTTCATGGATCACGTCCTATCAGCTTGGATTTGCCGCCTGATGCCACAGAAAAAGCACTGCGCCAAAGGGATTCGAGGAATCCGGCCAGAAAAGCGACATTTGTGATCACACGAAAAAAATTTGTGATCACAGGTAGGGAAATCGTAATTATTATTGGGTTGCCGTTAGCGCTCGCTTGGGTATGTTCGAGGTTGGGCCAAGTAACGTGCGTGGAAATTAATGAAACCGACATGGGCAGTCGTGTCAACGATGGACGAGCCGGCACCGCTGGTCGCTGCCTTTGCCACCCATTATCTGTCGGTTGGGGCCAGCGAAGTGCATATCTTTCTGGACCATCCAGACCCCGAGGCCGAGGCGCTGCTGGCTGGCTTGCCGCGGGTGTTTGTCACCGTCTGCGACAAGGCCTATTGGAAGCGCAACGCGCCGTTCAAGCGGCCCGCGATGCATTTCAGCCGCCAGTGCCGCAATGCCCAGAAGGTTTACGACACCACCAAAGTCGATTGGCTGCTGCATTGTGATGCCGATGAATATGTGCGCGATGGCGATGCGGTGCTTGAAGGGCTTGCCGCTGCCCCTGCGGTGGCACTTTATATGCGCCTCTTGGTGGCCGAGCGGGTCAATCTGGCCGAAGCGCCGCAAGTGGATATCTTTGACGGGGTGTTCCGGTTGGGGATCAAGGATTTCTCCAGCTTTGGCCCCAAGGTTTACGGGCTGCTGTGCGAGTTTTTCCGCGACGGGGTGACGGGGCATCTGGCGGGCAAGGCGTTCAACCGGGTGGGGGCGGGGTTGCAGATCTCGTTGCACAGCCCGCGCGGGCGTCAGCCGCATCGGGTGATCCAGACCACGCGGCTTTTGCACTTCGACGGGATGACGCGGTTGCATTTCATGTTGAAGCTGTTGCGGCGCGCGCATGAGCCTGAGGGGAACGCCAACGCGCGGCATGGGGCCTCGCGGATCACCCAGTTCGAGTCGTTTCGGGAATCGGTGCAGGACCCCGAGCACCGCGACGCGCTGGTGTCGCTGCTGAAAGAGATTGATGCCCAACAGGCAGCACTGCTGGAAGGGCATGGGGTGCTGGAGCGCACCGCCTTTGATCCACGCCCTGCGCTGGCGCAATATGGGGTGCGTGTTGACCTTTCGGCGGCGGCTTTTGACGCCTATCTGCTGCAAAAGCATCGCGGATTTCTGAAAGAGGTCGCGCCGGATCTGCTGGAAACGCTTTAGGCGCGGGTCGCGTGAAACAGCACTTGGCCACGCGGCAGCCGTTGGGTTTGGGCCGCACCGACAAAGCCGCTGGTGCTCAGCAGATGTGACACGTCGCGAGCCAGCATATGGTAGGGCGCGCGGGTGTCATGGGTGACCACGCCGTCGGGCTGTTTGACCGGCCCAAGCGCCGTGATGGCATCGGGGGCGAGAAAGACCGTAAAAAGCAGGCGTTCCAGCGCGGGAAAGCGGGCCTGAATCTGGGTCAGCGCGCGGCGCAGATGGTTCATCGGCAAATGGGTAAAAACGGCGAAGGCCAGCGCGTGGGTGATCGTGGCGGGAACGCCCGGAAAGCTGAAATCGGCATCCTCGATCAAATGGTGGGGCGGCAGGCGAGCAGGATCTGCAAGTTCGCTCGCATGGCCTTGCCGCATCAGCGCGCCCGACAGATCGGTGGCCCAATAGTGGCCGGGGTCGAGGTAGGGCACGGCCTTGCACCCCAACCGCAGCGACCCCGCGCCGATGTCGAGCAGGTGGTGCCGCGGTTGCAAGCCTGCGTCGCGCAGCAGTTGCATTTGAATGCGGCCGGTTTCCTCCCACCGCCCGCCGACAATGTCGCGGTGACGGCCCTTGGCGAGGGCCTCACGATAGAAATCGGGGGCGTGATAGGGCGAGATGTGTTGGGTCATGCTGTGGCATAAGCGTGGGTTTCACACCCCCGCACCCCCTTTTGGGAATATGTGCAAACAGGATATCAGGATGTGACCGCTTTTTGCGCAAGGGTCAGTGCCAGGTGCGTGGCTTGCTCCATATCCTGCACCGAGACCCATTCGAGCGGGCCGTGGATGTTTTGCATGCCGGTGAACAGGTTCGGCGTGGGCACGCCCATCTCGGTCAGGCGCGAGCCGTCGGTGCCACCCCGAATAGGGACCGATACGGGCGCGATCCCGAGCGTGGCGGCGGCGTCGCGGGCCAGATCGACGGGGGTCATGTCGTTTTCCAGCCAATAGCGCATGTTGCGGTATTGCGGTTTGATCGTCACCTCGATCGTCGCCGTGGGTTCGGTCGCGGCGATGGCGGCGCAGGTCTGGCGCAGCAGATCGCCCTTGGCTGCGAGGCCGTCGCGTTCAAAGTCGCGCAGAATAAAACGCAAAGAACATTCGGCGGCCGACCCGTTCAGGTCGGTAAGGTGAATGAAGCCCTCGCGATCTTGGGTGTTTTCCGGCGTTTGATTGGCGGGCAGGGAGTTGATGATTTTGGCCGCGAGGTGCAGCGCGTTGACCAACTTGCCCTTGGCCTGGCCCGGATGGATCGAGACGCCGGTGATTTTCACATTGGCGCCGTCAGCGGAAAAGCTTTCGTATTCGATCTCGCCCACAGCGCCACCGTCAAAGGTATAGGCGAAATCTGCGGCAAGGTCGGCGGGCAGGCGGGCATCAACGCCGCGGCCGATTTCCTCATCAGGGGTGAAGGCAATACGCAGCGGCGGGTGCGCGATCTGAGGGTTTTCCAGCAGATGGCGCGCGGCGGTCATGATGATGGCGACGCCCGCCTTGTCATCGGCGCCCAGCAAAGTGAGGCCCGAAGCGGTGATGATATCATGGCCCTGTTTACTGGCCAGATAGGGGAATTGGGCCGGCGACAGCGTGAGGTTCGGGTTGTCAGGAAAGCTGATATCGCCGCCGTTATAGCCTTTGATCAGGCGCGGTTTGACCGAGGTGGCGTTGAACTGCGGGGCGGTGTCGACATGGGCCAAGAGGCCAACGGTCGGGCCCGGTGCGGTTCCCGGAATGGTGGCAAGGACAACGCCATAATCGGTCAGCTGCACATCGCTTGCACCGATGTCGCGCAGCTCTTTTTGCAGCAGCCGCAGGATGTCGAGCTGGATTGCGGTTGAAGGCTGGGCGGGTGCATCCTCGTCCGACTGGCTGTCGATGGCAGCATAGCGGATCAGGCGGTCGGTCAGTTCGGCGTGAAAATCGGTCATTTTGGCCCCATGAGGTTTGGGTGGAGTTGGCTGTAGGGGCAGGCCGAAGTCAAGGGAGGCTCTGGCGCGCGCGCTGGCTTTTCGGCCAGGTGTCAGACAGCCGATACCCTTCGGGCCAGGGATCATCGGGGTCAAGCATGTGCTGATGCGTGCCCGTAATCCAGGCCCGGCCCGAGATTTCGGGCAGAATGGCGGGCAGGGGGCCGACTTGGGTGGTGTCAAGGATCGTGCCGTGAAATTCACTGTCGATGATCGAGCGAGCGGTAAAGGTTTCGCCGATCTGCATCAGGCCTTTGGCGTGCAGCAGGGCCATGCGGGCGCAAGCGGCGGTGCCGGTGGGCGAGCGGTCGATCTTGCCGGGTTGGATGGCAACTGCGGCGCGGGCAGAGAGATGGCTGCCGTCGCGGCTGAGCGGGCCGGCAAATAGGCAAAACGAGATATGCGTCCATTCGGCGTTTTCGGGATGATGAAACGGCAACTGCGCGTTGGCGGCGTTGGTGATCCTGACCCCAAGTTCGGCAAGCGCGCGCGCCTCATCCGCGACAAGATCGAACCCAAGCGCTGCGGCATCGACAACGACAAAGCTGTCGCCACCATAGGCAATGTCAACGCGGATCGTGCCCAAACCTTCTACATGCAGGCTCTGGTCAAGCGGGCCTGCAAAGGAGGGCAGGTTTTGCACGCGGATACGCTGGGCTTTGCCGTCGGCGCATTCGGCGCGCACCCGGACAAGGCCGCCGGGGGCTTCGAGCACCATTTCTGTTATCGGGTAACTCATTGGAATAATGCCGGAGTCCAACAGAACAGTGGCCACGCAGATCGAATTCGACCCCGACATCGGCGGGGTATCCTCGGGCTCCATAATGATCCAACCCATCTGGGCCGCGGGGTTTTTCGGCGGCACCAGCAGGTTAACATGGCGAAACACACCGCCACGCGGTTCGTTCAGCATAAAGCGGCGCAGGGTTTGATCCTGAGCGATAAAGTTGCGTTGCTGCCAAAGGGTGTCGCCCGGAGGCGGGGCTACGCCGCCCACGATTACGTCACCTACCTCGCCCTCTGCATGGCAGGAAATCACATGAATGGTCTTGGTGCTGCGCATTGGGCTGTGTCCTTGAGGTCAGAGACGAGTGTCGCGGGCTGATGGGGCGCGTGATGGCGCAAGGGCGGGTTCGCGGTGCAAGAGCATGGGCCGTCACGCCTTGGGCTTATGATAAAGCGCCGCATAGGCCGATGGCGTGTCGCCAAGGGTGCTGGCGTGATGACGGGTGCGGTCAAGGTGGGCGGGGTTGATCTCGACACCCCAACCGGGAAGGTCGGGGACTTGAACCTGGCCGTCCTGAACGCGGAACGGATCGCCAAGGAACAGATCGCGCTGCCAGGGGTAGTAGTCGTCACCCTCGATCGAAAGTTCGAGATATTTGCCCGCATTGGGAAGGGCGCGCAACAGGTGCATGGTGCAGAGGGTGACCAGCGAGAGGTTGGCGGCATGGGGCGTGCAGGGCAGACCTGCGGCCTCGGCCATCTGCGCCACCTGCAGGGTGCGGGCAATGCCGCCCATATACATCACGTCAGGTTGGACGATATCGACGGCGCGCAGGTCGATCATGCGTTGCCATGTGGGCAGGTGCCAGTCTTGTTCGCCACCCGCGACGTCGAGGGTGAGCGCTGCGGTGACTTGGGCGGTGGCATCGAGATCCCAATAGGGGGTGGGTTCCTCGAAGTGGGTGATGCCGTGGTCTTGCAACAGCTGCCCGATCTGAATGGCGCGGGCCGCAGAAAAGCCGGAATTGGCATCGGTGAGCTTGTCGACATCGGGCAGGGCGCGGGCGATGGTGGGGATGATCTCTTCGGTGCGTCCGGGCCATTCGTCGATGTCTTGGCCACATTCGGCGCCGATGCGGAACTTGACGGCGGTAAAGCCGTGATCGCCGCAAAGCCGGCGCAGGCGCTCGGCCTCGGCGGCAGGCGTGATGTCGCGCTTCATCGACGAGGCATAGGCGCGCACGGGGCCCACGCTGCCGCCAAGCAGTTGGGCCACGGATTTGCCCTCGTGGCGGCCCCGCAGATCCCAGAGCGCGGTATCCAGCCCCGCCATCGCCCGCGCCCGGTACGAGCCGGGGTATTTATGCTCGCGCCGCTCGATCAGATCGAGCAGGGCTGCGATGTCCTCGGCGGGGGCGCCAAGCGCCCAAGGGGCGATCTGGCGATGAAAGATTTGCGCGGTGATATCGGCGTTATAGGTCGAGCATTGACCCCAGCCAAACGAGCCGTCTTCGCAGCTGACTTTGACAAAGCAGGTGAATTCATCGGCAAAGGTTTCGAGCTTGGTGATCTTCAGCATGAGCGCCCCCCTGGCAGGCAGAGTGGCGAGGAAGCGGTCGCGAGGCAAGGGGCGCGCACTTGCAAAGCTGGGAATGCGGGATCCGGGGGCGGGGCGTGCGGTTGCGGCGGTCAGTCTGCCACCCCTATTCGCTGGCGATAAGGCAGTTTTAAGCGGGGCCGAGATTGGCTAGACTGCGCCAATGTGCGGACGATTTACGCTTTCATACCCGAACGACGCCATGGCGCAGCTGTTTCGCGCGGTGCCGTCGAATGATGTGCCGCCTGTGCCGCAATATAACCTGTGCCCGACGCAAAGCGTGCCGGTGGTGACATCGGATGAAGGCGGGCGGCGGCTGAGGGCGATGCGCTGGGGGTTTGTGCCAAGCTGGTACAAAAGCCTTACGGACGGCCCGCTGATCATCAATGCGCGCGCGGATACCGTGGCGGTCAAGCCTGCGTTCCGCGAGGCGATCCGGTCGCGGCGTTGTCTTATGCCGGTGTCTGGGTTTTACGAATGGCAGACGGGGCCGAACGGGACGCGGCTGCCGTGGTATATCACCCGGCGAGATGGGGCACCGATGGTGTTTGCGGCGCTCTGGCAGCGGTGGGGCGAGATCGACACGGTGGCGATGGTGACCACCGAAGGGGGCGAGGCGATGGCGGGCATTCACGACCGCGAACCGGTGATCCTGGAGCCTGCCGACTGGCCCTTGTGGCTGGGCGAGGCGGGGCATGGTGCCGCGGTGCTGATGAAACCCACGGCGGGGGTGCTGCACAGCCACCGCGTTGGCGTGGCGGTCAATTCCAACCGCGCGCAGGGGCCAGAGCTGATCGAACCAATCTAGACAGGAAGGATGGAGCGGGCGGCGGGAATCGAACCCGCGTCTTTAGCTTGGAAGGCTAAGGTCTTACCATTACACAACGCCCGCGACGCCTTGCGGGGTAACACCCTTTGCGGGGGTTTTGCAAGGTCACTTTGCGTCTGAATGCGGTCCTTGCCCAGATTTCTGCTTGGCAGAAGCCTGCGTCAGAAGAAGCCTGACAACAGCTCTTGGCCGCCAAGAAAGAAGGCGGCCGTGGTCGACAAATAGCAACAGAGTGCCAGCCAGGCCGTGCTGCGCGGCATCTTGCGTTGCGCGCCCAGCCGGCGCTCCGAGCCGACCAGCCCTTGCCAGCTGGACAGCACAAAGAACAGCAGCAGGTACGACCGCGTGACCACGCAGAGAAGCACAGCAAACGCGGCCATAGCGATCGAGGCCTGATGGGTGAACTGCGGGACAAATGTGTAGACAAGGCTCTGGGTGATCTTGCCGCCATCCAGCGGCCAGAGCGGCAACAGGTTAAAGAAATTCAACGCCCCCAGCACAAGTCCAAGCACGCGCAGGAAGTTTGCCACCTCGTAGGCGGGCATTGTGTTGGCCGTGGTGAACACCAGTTGCGAGACGGCAAAGCACAGCACCATCGGGGCAAGACAGATCGCCGGGCCCATCAGGGTGATGAAGATCGCCTTGTCCATCGATGCGGGTGAGGTGTTGGAAATCGCCACGCCGCCCAACAAAGGGATCAGCCGAAAACGCGCATCCGAATGGCCACAAACCCGAAAGGCTGCGACATGGCCAAATTCATGGATGATGACGGCGACAATCAGCGCCATGCCAAACAAGGGCCCCCAGAAAAACCAGGCCGCCGCAATGGCCAACACGCCAAGCACGATGGAAGTGCGGTCAAACCCAGCCAGTTGCAGCCCTTTGGGCGAGGTCCACCCGCCCTGAAGCGTCATCCATGTGCCGGACAACAGGCAAAGCGAAAGGACGAGTTCCAGCACGGGTTTCTCCTGAAGCAAGGGGTGGTCGCCAGCGTGCTAGAGGTTTTCCTGCTGCGGCATCCCAAGCACATGATAGCCACTATCAACGTGGATGATCTCGCCAGATGTGCACTTGCCATAGTCCGAGCAAAGGTAGACGGCGGTGCCACCAATCGCCTCGAGCGTGGCGTTCGAGCGCATCGGCGCGTTGGCCTCGGTATGGCGGAAGGTGGCGCGGGCGCCGCCGATGGCCGCCCCCGCAAGGGTCTTCATCGGGCCGGGCGAGATGGCGTTGACGCGGATCTGCTGCGGGCCAAGATCGTTCGCCAGATAGCGGGTGGCGGATTCCAGCGCCGCTTTGGCGACGCCCATGACGTTATAATTGGGGGTCACGCGGTTTGATCCGCCATAGGTCAGGGTGATCAGCGCGCCACCCTCGGGCATCATCTCGGCGGCGCGGCGCGACACGTCGATGAAGCTGAAACAGGAAATCGACAGGGAATTCGAGAAATTCCCGCGCGAGGTGTTGATAAAGCGGCCCGTCAGCTCGTTCTTGTCGGAAAAGGCGATGGCGTGGATCAGAAAATCCATCGTGCCCCAGCGGTCTTTCAACGTGGAAAAGCAGGTGTCGAGGCTGGCATCGTCGGTGACATCGACATCGACCATCAGATCGCTGCCGACGGTGGCCGCAAGCGGGGCCAAGCGTTTGCCAAAGGCGTCGCCCTGATAGGAAAACGCAAGCTCGGCCCCTTCGGCGGCCAAGGCCTGCGCTATGCCCCAAGCGATGGAGCGTTCATTCGCCACACCCATGACAAGCCCGCGCTTGCCCTTCATCAGATCGGCCATACTGGCACTCCTTTGTGGCGGTTATGCCAGATATTTACTCATCAACAGGGTGGCATTGGTGCCGCCGAAGCCGAAGGAGTTGGATAGGACCGAGTCAAGTTCCACGCCTTCGCGCAGGGTCGTGACGATTTCAGAGGCGTCGAGCGCGGGGTCTAACGTTTCGACGTTGGCAGAGGCCGCGATGAAATTGCCCTGCATCATCAAGAGGCTATAGATCGCCTCATGCACGCCCGTGGCCCCAAGCGAGTGGCCGGTGAGCGATTTGGTCGAGGCGACGGGCGGCGTCGAGCCACGGCCAAAGACGCGGCGAATGGCCTCCATCTCGGTGACATCGCCAACCACGGTCGAGGTGCCGTGGCTGTTGATATAGTCGATGGAGCGGCCTTTGGGCAGGGTGGCCACGGCCAAGCGCATCGAGCGTTCACCGCCCTCACCCGAGGGGGCGACCATGTCGTAGCCGTCAGAGGTGGCGCCATAGCCGGTAACTTCGCCGTAGATTTTGGCACCGCGCGCAAGGGCGTGCGACAGTTCTTCCAACACCACAACACCGCCACCACCGGCGATGACAAAGCCGTCGCGGTTGGCGTCATAGGCGCGCGAGGCCGTGGTCGGCGCGTCGTTGTATTTCGAGGACATCGCGCCCATCGCGTCAAACAGGCACGACAGCGTCCAGTCGAGTTCCTCGCCCCCGCCGGCAAAGACGATGTCCTGCTTGCCCATCTGAATGAGTTCGGTGCCGTTGCCGATGCAATGGGCGCTGGTCGAGCAGGCCGAGGTGATCGAATAGTTCACGCCCTTGATTTTAAACGGCGTGGCAAGGCAGGCCGAGTTGGTCGAGGACATGCAGCGGGTGACCATGAAGGGGCCCATTTTCTTGGGCGCGCCTTTGTTGATCACGGCGTCGAAGGCCTGGAAAAAGTTCGAGGTCGAGGGGCCGCCCGAGCCCATGATCAGGCCAGAGCGGTCGTTGGAGACCTCGGATTCAGTCAGGCCGGAGTCGGCGATGGCCTGCTGCATCGCAAGGAAGTTATAGGCGGCACCCGGCCCCATGAAGCGCATGTCGCGCTTGTCGATATGGGCGGCAAGGTCGATCTGCGGCATGCCGTGGACCTGGCTGCGAAAGCCGTGTTCGGCGTATTCGGGCGCAAAGACGATGCCGGATGTGCCGGCGCGCAGGGATGCTTCAACCTCGGCTGCGTTGTTGCCGATGGAGGATACGATGCCGATACCGGTGATGACGACGCGACGCATGGCGGTCTCCTTTTGGACTGGGCTGGGCCGGTTAGCTTTCCGACAGCGCAACTTTCATATCTTTGACAATATAGATAACTTCGCCGTCGGCTTCTACAATACCATCGGCCACGCCCATGGTCAGGCGGCGGGTTTGCAGAGCCTTGGTGAAATTGATCCGGTAGGTCAGCATCTTGCGATCAGGGCGCACCATGCCGGTGAGTTTGACCTCGCCCACACCAAGCGCATAACCGCGACCCTGCCAGCCGCGCCAGCCAAGGTTGAAGCCGGTCAGCTGCCAAAGGCCATCGAGGCCAAGGCAGCCGGGCATGATCGGGTTGCCGGGAAAGTGACATTCAAAGAACCAAAGGTCGGGATGGATGTCGAATTCTGCAACCACATGGCCTTTGCCATGTTCGCCGCCGTCGCCCGAAATTTCGGTAATGCGGTCCATCATCAGCATCGGCGGTGCGGGAAGCTGCGCGTTGCCGGGGCCAAAAAGCTCGCCACGGGCGCATTTCAGAAGATCTTCTTTGCCGAAAGATGTTGGAAAACCGCTCATGCCGTAATGCTCTCCTCGAAGCGTGTCCTTTTTGAGGGTGTAACACTTGGGGCGAAGGGGAAGCAAGGTGGGCATTGACGCGCGCGCGCCATCTGACAGGGTGCGCGCATCGTCGGGCGGGGGTGGTGGTGTTTCTGAGGTTCATGATATCGGGCGGGCTGGCCAATTTGGCCGATGGGATCGCCACGCTGGCCTGGGTCTGGGTGGCGACCTTTTTGACTCGGGATGCGGGGTTGATTGCGCTGGTGCCGGTGGCGCTGCGGCTGCCGTGGGCGATTTTCGCCATTCCTGCGGGGCTGGTGGCGGACCGGGTGGATCGGCGGCGGCTGGTGGTGGCGATGGACGGGCTGCGGGCGGTGGCCTTTGTCACGGCGGCCAGCGCGCTGTGGTTGGCAGGTGATCTGCCTGCGCCGCCTGCGACGGGGGTCGTCTCGGTGCCCCTGTTTGCGGCGCTGTGTCTATCGGCGCTGGCGGTGGGCATCGCCGAGGTGTTTCGTGACAATGCCGCCCAGACGCTGCTGCCCGCTTTGGTGCCCGACGCGGGGCTGGAGCGGGCAAATGCGCGACTGTGGACGGTGGAGGCGGTGACCAATCAGATGATGGGCCCGGCCCTTGGGGCGTTCTTGTTGGGGGTGGCTTTGGGGTTGCCGTTTGCGGTCAATGCCGTGGCCTATGCGCTGGCGGCGGTGCTGATGGCGCGGCTGCAGGGGAACTTTCGGCCCGCCCAAATTGAAAAGCAGTCGCTGCGGGCGGGCTTGGCGCAGGCGTTGGGGTTCTTGCGCGGCAAGCCGTTGTTGATGCTGCTGGCGGCGATTACCGGATTCTGGAACATGTTCTTTGCCGTGATGGCTTTTGCCTTGGTGCTGCATGCGCAGGAAAATCTGGGGCTGAACGCGCAGCATTACGGCTTTGTGCTGATGGGGATGGCGGCAGGTGGCGCGGTGGCGGGGCTGGTGGGCGACCGGATCATCGCGCGGTTGGGGGCGGGCTGGGTGATGGGGTCGGCGCTGTTTTTGTCGGCTGTGATGATGCTGGGATTTCCGCTGATGCAGAGCGGATGGGGGTTGGCGGGATGCTTTTTCGTCTTTGAACTGTCTGGAATCACCTGGAACATCGTCTCGGTCAGCCTGCGGCAGCGGATGGTGCCGGACGGATTGCGCGGGCGGGTGAACAGCCTGTATCGGCTGCTGGCTTGGGGGATGATCCCTTTGGGCACGGGGCTGGCGGGACTGATAATCGGCTGGGCCGAGCCGGGTTTGGGGCGCAGCGTGGCGCTGACCGTGCCGCTGTGGGTCGCGGGGGCTGGGCAGATGCTGGTCTGCCTGCTGGTGCTGCGGCCTTTGGCGCGGCGACTGGGTGCGATGCAGATTAGCGTTTGATCTGTCGGGCCATAAGGTTTTATAAAGGCGCATGGACTTGCACAGCAGCAAAATGACCGGGGCCGCACGCGGCACAGATTGGCTGGCAGCGGGGGGTTTGCGCCCAACGCGGCAGCGGCTTGCTTTGGCAGGTCTGTTGGTGGGCGACGGGATGAACCGTCATGTCACCGCAGAAAGCCTGTATGCAGCCGCTGGGGATGCGGGCGAAAAGGTGAGCCTTGCCACGGTTTACAACACGCTGCGCGCCTTTTGCGCGGCGGGACTGCTGAACGAGGTCGTGGTGGACGGCTCGCGCAGCTATTTCGACACGCGCATGGATGATCACCCGCATTTCTATTGGGAAGACACCAACGAGCTGACCGATGCGCCCGCCGAGGATCTGGTGATCGCAGGGTTGCCCGATGCGCCCGAGGGCATGACGGTGTCACGCGTCGATGTGGTGATCCGGCTGCGCCGCGCTGAGTAGCGGCTGCGAGACGGGCTGCGTTTTATTCACTGTTTTGCACACTGGTGTCGCGGCGTATCAACGGGTGCGCGCGACCTGCAAGGGATCAGGCCGCGCGCGGGAGAACAGGGTAACTCGTTAAAAAAGCAATGGTTTACTTGGGCAGCAAGACCTTGTTGACGACTTGAATTACGCCGTTGGACTGCATCACGTCCGAGATGGTGACCATGCCCGCCTTGCCGGATTCGTCATAGATATAAAGCTTGTTGCCGCGTGGTTTGGCCGAGAGGTGATCGCCCGACAGCGTGGTCATGTTGAAATAGCCGTCCTTGGAGGCGCGGGCCTTTTTCGCCATATAGGCCGTGGAATAGTTGCCAGCGACGACATGGGCGGTGAGGATCTTGGTCAGCATCGCCTTGTTTTCCGGCTTGAGCAGGGTTTCGACCGTGCCTGCTGGCAGGGCCGCAAAAGCGTCGTTCACGGGTGCGAACACGGTAAAGGGGCCCGCGCCTTGGAGTGCATCCACAAGGCCTGCGGCTTTGACGGCGGCGACGAGGGTGGTGTGGTCTTTCGAGTTTACGGCGTTCTCGACGATGTTCTTGGTTTCGAACATTGCGGCGCCGCCGACGTCTGGGTTGGCAAAGGCTGCGGTCGTGCCCAGAGCGAGCGCGAGGGCGAGGGCGGTGGATTTTGCAAAGAGGTTCATGGTGTTTCCTTCCCTGTTGGCCGGACCATTCCGAGCCATCTGATAAGGAAACGGGGTGTGCTGCCGATAAGTTTCAGCCCGCCGATCACAGAAGCGTGAAGGCCGCCATGCGTTGGCGTGGCGGCCTTGAGGGGTTACTTGCCCAGCACTTTGATGCGGCCTTCGACGGCAGGTTTGACTGTGCCCATCTTTTCAACATAGGCCATCACATCATTTGC
This sequence comes from Pseudorhodobacter sp., assembly GCA_024642045.1. Classification (GTDB taxonomy): domain Bacteria; phylum Pseudomonadota; class Alphaproteobacteria; order Rhodobacterales; family Rhodobacteraceae; genus Cypionkella. The sequence continues at coordinate 14,004 of JAHEBX010000004.1, forward strand.
CACCAAATGCCCGCCCAGTGACGGGTCCAGCTTGCCGCCGCCAAGGGCGCCGTAGCCGTCGCCGCCGCCAAGGATGTAGTCGTTGACGGCCACCTTATAAATCGCGTCAGGGTTCAGGGCAGAGCCGCCGACGATCACCTCGGACACGCGGTTGCCCGCAGGAGCGGTTGGGTCATAGACAAAGGTCAGGCCAGAGACCTGCGCAAAGCGGCCCGCGCCCTTTTCCACTTGGCTCACCGCATTTTCCAAGGCGCCCAGAACCTGGCTGCCCGGAAGTTCGGTGACTTGGGTGGTATTGCCAAAGGGCAGCTCGCTGAGGATGTCGCGGCGCGTCAGTTTTGTGCCTGCGTCATAGGTGCGGTCAGCGCGAATACCGCCGCCGTTCATGATGGCGATATCCGCCCCCGTTTCAGCGCGCATCGCATCGGCGATCAGGTTGCCCATGCTGCTTTCTTCGGCGCGCACCACGTTGCGGCGGCTGTCGAGCGCGGTTTCCGTGGTGCCGATCTCGACGTTAAGGGTCTTGTCCAGCCCGGCTTCCAAGCTGTCGGCAAGCGCCTTGGTTTCTGGATCAGGTGTGACCGAGGCGGTGTCGATAAAGCGGAAATTCGGCGTCCATTTGATCGTGCGCTTGCCGTCTTTTTCACCAATATCCACCATCAGATCGACCGGCGAGAGGAATTCGCCGTCGATCGAGGTTTCGACATAGGCGGTGACGCCATCGTAGGCCGTGGCGTAAGAGTGGTCATCGCCCGACAGGATCACATCGAACGCATGGCTTTTGATCAACGCACGGTCGTTTGTCATATCGGTCTGCACCACGCCGACAACCAGATCTGCGCCATCTTCACGCGCCTTTTTTGCCGCCGCAATGGCAGTATCCACCGTGGGCAAGAATTTCAGCGAGCCGGTCGAGGCGACCTCGGGCGAGGTGTCCTGACCCGCTGGGATCAGCGCGATCTTGAGGCCCGCGATCTCTTTGACCATCACGCCGCCCAAGCCTTCAACCGGGCTGCCGTCCGCGTTTGTGATATTGACCGCCGCCCATGGATATTTCGAGACTTTGACCTTTTCGATGAAATTCTCGGGGCCAAAGTCGAATTCATGGTTGCCAGGCACGGCAAGATCGAAGGGGACAATGTTGGTCAGATCAATGGTGTTCTGGCCCTTGTCAAAGCCCGAAATCAGCGAAGGCGAGAGCATGTCGCCGTCAAAGACATAAAGCGTGTTGGGATTGGCCGCGCGTTCAGCCCGCGCCACGGCGTTCAAGCGGGCAAAGCCCCCACGCCCTTTGGATTCGGTAAAGTTGTAGACATCGCCGACGCCCAAAAGGGTCAGCTTGACGCTTTCCGCAAGCACGGGGGCGCTCAGTAGGGGCAGCGCCGCGACGGCACCCAACAGAGTGCTGCGTAGAGTCAAGGAAAGATGGGCCATGGGGGTTCTCCGCGATTAGGGGGTCTGTTACCAAGCTGTTACAATGCGGCGATCTGATCAGCCTGTCAAAGCCGCAGTCGCTTCAGCCTAGCGGATGCGCATAACAGTGCTATGACGCTTGACCAAAACGGCGTCGCAGGGCATGACGCGCAGATGCTGATTTACAAGATCTTCCGCCGCCCCGAATGGGATGCGTTCTTCGCCGCAGGCCAGACCGCCGGGGCTCCTGTTGACCTGAGCGATGGCTACATCCACTTTTCGGCCGCCCCGCAGTTGGCCGAGACAGCCGCGAAGTATTTTGACGGCATCAGCGATCTGGTGCTGGTGGCTTGCGATGCCTACAGACTGGGCGAGGCGCTCAAATGGGAGCCATCGCGCGGCGGGGCGCTGTTTCCGCATCTCTATCGCCATCTGACGCTTGCCGATGTCGTTTGGGACAAGTCCCTGCCGTTGGGAGCCTCGGGCCATATCTTTCCCGAGGGCGTGTTTTGAAGCTGGTCGAACGCATGGCGCTGACGGCGCTGCACCAGATGGACCCCGAACGTGCACATGGCCTGTCAATCAAGGCGCTGGCGGCGGGGCTGGTGCCTTTGTCGGGCGTGGTGACGTCGCAGCGGCTGCAAACCCGGCTGGCGGGATTGGATGTGCCAAATCCGGTTGGTCTGGCAGCCGGGTTTGACAAGAACGCCGAGGTCGTGGGGCCGCTCTGCCGCGCGGGGTTTGGCTTTGTCGAGGTCGGGGCGGCCACGCCACGCCCACAGCCGGGCAATCCGCAGCCGCGCCTGTTCCGGCTGCGTGAGGACCGCGCGGTGATCAACCGCTTTGGCTTTAACAATCAGGGCGCCGCGGCGATTGCCCAACGGCTCGCCGCGCGGCCAAGGGGCGCTGTGCCCGTCGGCATCAATCTGGGCGCCAATAAGGATTCGACCGACCGCGCCGCCGATTTCGCGCAGGTTCTGGCGCTTTGTGGGCCGTTTGTGGATTTCGCCACGGTGAATGTCAGCTCGCCCAACACCGAAAAGCTGCGCGATCTGCAGGGTCGCGCGGCGCTGACGGCGCTTTTGGTCGGAGTGATGGAAACCCGCGCGCAACTGGTGCGCCCGATCCCGATCTTTTTGAAAATCGCGCCTGATTTGAGCCATGACGATCTGGCAGAAATCGCCGAAGTGGCGCGGGCGGCGGGGTTGGCGGGGATTATCGCAACCAACACCACCTTGGACCGCGATGGCCTGCAAAGCGCGCACCGCAACGAGGCAGGCGGGCTTTCCGGCGCGCCTTTGTTCGAAAAATCGACCCGCGTTCTGGCACAACTGTCCAAGATGACAGACGGAAAACTGACGCTGATCGGCGTGGGGGGCATCAGCTCTGCCGAGCAGGCCTATGCCAAGATCCTTGCAGGGGCGTCGGCGGTGCAGCTTTATTCGGCGATGGTCTATCAGGGGCTGTCGCTGGCCGCAGATATTGCGCGCGGGCTTGACCGGATGCTGGAACGCGACGGCCATGCAAGTGTCGCCGAGGCTGTGGGCAAGGGGCGTGACGCATGGCTTTGAGCTTTCGCGACGCCACCCGCGCTGATGTCGCAGGCATCGTCGCAATGCTGGCCGATGACGCGCTGGGCAAGGCGCGCGAAGGAGCCGACCTCGCCCCCTATCTCGCCGCTTTTGACGCGATCGCCGCCAATCCCGCGCATCAGCTTATCGTGGCGGAACGGGACGGCGCGCTGGTTGCAAGCTGCCAAATCACCATCCTTGCAGGGCTCTCACGGCAGGGCGCGCGGCGCGCTTTGGTCGAAGCCGTGCGCGTGCGTGGCGATCTGCGCGGCCAGCGTATCGGTGAGGCACTGATGGCCGAAGCCGAATCCCGCGCCCGCGCGGCCGGCGCATCCGTGATCCAGCTTACCACCGACAAATCCCGCCAGCGCGCGCATGCCTTCTACGACAGGCTGGGCTATTCCCCCAGCCATCTGGGCTATAAAAAGCCGCTCTAGCGCTTTCACATTGGCGAAAATATCCTCGGGGGGTGGGTTTGGCCCTGCCAAACCCTTAGGGGGGCCGACAGCCCCCCTTTTCGCCGCCGCTCAAGGGCGCTACATCTGACCAAAGCATTTGGAGATCAGCGATGGAAGACGGCGTGAACAGCTTTATGACCGGACCGGACGAGCAGGGCCGCTTTGGCCAATTCGGCGGGCGCTTCGTGTCCGAAACCCTGATGCCGCTGATCCTCGATCTGGAAGAGCGTTATGAGTTCGCCAAGACCGACCCGACCTTCTGGGCCGAGATGGACGATCTGTGGAAGCACTATGTCGGCCGTCCCTCGCCTTTGTATTACGCACCGCGTCTGACCGAGCATCTGGGTGGTGCCAAGGTCTATATGAAGCGCGACGAGCTGAACCACACCGGCGCGCATAAGATCAACAACGTGCTGGGCCAGATCATTCTGGCGCGGCGCATGGGCAAGACGCGGATCATCGCGGAAACCGGTGCGGGTCAGCATGGCGTGGCCACGGCGACGGTCTGCGCCAAGTTCGGGCTGAAATGCGTCGTCTATATGGGCGCGCATGATGTGGAACGACAGGCCCCGAACGTGTTTCGCATGCGGCTCTTGGGGGCCGAGGTTATTCCGGTCACGTCAGGGCGTGGCACGCTGAAAGATGCGATGAACGACGCACTGCGCGATTGGGTGACCAATGTGCGCGATACGTTTTATTGCATCGGCACGGTGGCAGGCCCGCATCCCTATCCTGCGATGGTGCGCGATTTCCAGTCGATCATCGGCAAGGAAGTCCGCTGGCAACTGGCCGAGCAAGAGGGCGAAGGGCGTCTGCCTGATACCGTTATTGCCGCGATTGGGGGCGGGTCGAACGCGATGGGGCTGTTTTATCCCTTTCTTGATGATCCATCGGTCAACATCATCGGTGTTGAAGCGGGCGGCAAGGGTGTGGACGCGCGGATGCAGCATTGTGCCAGCCTGACCGGCGGGCGCCCTGGCGTGCTGCACGGCAACCGCACCTATCTGTTGCAAGATACCGATGGTCAGATCCTTGAAGGCTTTTCGATCTCGGCGGGCCTTGATTACCCCGGCATCGGCCCCGAACACAGCTGGCTGCACGACATGGGCCGGGCGCAATATGTCTCGATCACCGATGCCGAGGCGTTGGCCGCGTTTCAACTGTGCTGCAAGCTCGAAGGTATCATCCCCGCGTTGGAGCCAAGTCACGCGCTGGCGCATGTGATGAAGATCGCGCCGACCCTTCCGGCCGACCATATCATCGTGATGAACATGTGCGGGCGCGGCGACAAGGATATCTTTACCGTGGCCAAGCATCTGGGCTTTGATATGAAAATATGAGGCGCACCACAGATTTGGTCCGCCAAAGGGCGCGCAACCGCAAGGCTGCGCGCTTTTTTATGGCGCCCAAAGAGTGAAACGGCGCTGTTTGGCGCCCGATATTCCTCCAGAGCGTAAACTGAGGTTTAGCGGTGCAAACCAAAGGGCCATAGCCGGCAACGTAAACTGGGGGTCAATGGCCTGTCCTGACCCGCCCAAGCATAGTGCCTCATGGGCTGTCGGAACGCGGCGGTTCCGGTCTTCAGTCAATCGAGGAGTTCGAGCAATGGCAAAGTTTCCGATGATCACGACGACGAGCAAAGCTCTGATGTTGTCGGCAGCACTGACCTTCATGGCAGGTGTTGCGCAGGCAGCGATCACCGTGGATGACGTGGTGAAAAGCTATACCGATGGCAATTTTACGTCGATTCAGGTGGTCGAGACGGCGACCCGAATCAAGGTCGAGGCCGTAAAGGATGGCGTCAAGCTTGAGGTCACCTATGACAAGGCGAGCGGCGATGTGGTGAAACGCGAACAGAGCAAGGCCTCTGCCGAAGACCTTGCCAAGTCGGGTGTTGCTGTCACAACGGGCGGCACTGGCAGCAGCGACTCGATGGACGATGACACCAACGGGTCAGACCATGACTCGGGCACCGGCCATGATGCGGGCGAAGATCATGGGTCCGAGGATCATGGGTCGAGTAACGACAGCTCGGGCCACGACAGCTCGGAACATGACAGCGGCTCAAACTCAGGCCACGACAGCAACGACAATTAATTGCCTGCGAAACGAAGGGGCTGCGGTCTTTGGTTGCTGCAGCCTCCGAATCGCTGGATAACTGGGCGATATAAAGTGCGCCTGAAGGACATCAGATGAAACGCAGGGCCTTTCTGCTTGGGTTTTCAAGCTTGGCATTGAGCGGCAGCGCCGCCGCAGCAGCCGGTTACGAGGCAGACATCGTTGCTCAGCTGCGAGCTTTGGGCTTCGATACGATCATGGTCTCGACCACATGGCTTGGCCGGACCCGCATCACCGCTCGCAAGAATGGGTCGGGGCGTGAGATTGTGATCAATCCGCGAACCGGCGAGATCCTGCGCGATATCGTCATCCAACCTGACGGCAGCGCCTCGCCTCGGATCAGTGAGGGCGCACAACCTTCGTCAGGATCTCAAAGCGGCTCTGATACCGAAAACTCTGGTTCCGGCTCCGACAGTTCTGGCTCGGGCAGTTCTGGCTCGGGCAGTTCTGGTGACTCGAACAGCTCTGGCGAGCGCGAGGGTTCCAACACCGAGTCGCATTCTGGCAGTGGTAGCGAACACGAGAGCAACAGCGGCAGTGAGCATTAAATTCGATCAGTGCCAGTATCCAAGGGGCATCGTGACGCGTTGAGACGGCCAATTTTCATATTTGCGATCTTTGTGTTGCAGGCGCTCAGCGCCATTTTCTTTGTCTCGGACATCTTGTCGTCGCGCATCGGCTTTACCACGCGCCCCTTGCCGTGGGAGTTGCGCGAGTTGATGGAGGTCTGGGCGGCGCTGGGGTTGGTGATCGGGCTGATCCTTGGTGGGGTATTGTTGCGCGGGGCGATCAAGGATCGGCACGCGGCCGAAGCGCGGTTGCAGCGGGCATCCGGGGCGTTCATGGATCTGTTGGCACAGCGATTTGACGAATGGGGCCTGACACCTGCGGAAAAGGATGTCGCTCTTTTCGCCATCAAGGGGCTGTCGACCGCCGAGATTGCGGTGCTGCGCGCCACATCAGAAGGGACGGTCAAGGCGCAGACCAATGCGATTTATCGCAAGGCCGATGTGACGGGGCGCGCGCAGCTGTTAAGCCTGTTTATCGACGATCTGATGCGCGATGAAAATGGCAGCCTGCGGGTGCAGTCTCAGTCGGCCAAGCCCGCCGCATAAAGCTGCAACACAGCAAGTGGCACCACATCCAGCGTGCGCTGATGCGTGGCAGCCAGATTGACGCGGGGGGCGACGCCCTCTTGATGCGCCTGCAGGAACCGTCCGGCGCACAGACACCACTGATCACCGGGCGTGAGCCCCGCAAAGCCGTATTCGGGGCGCGGCGTGGACAGATCGTTGCCCAGATATTTCGAATAGGCCAGAAACTCGGCCGTCATCAGAGCGCAGACGGTGTGCAGCCCTTGATCCATCGGGCCGGTGTCGCAGCAGCCGTTGCGGAAAAAGCCGGTCATCGGCGTGGTTGAGCAAGGGGCGAGGGTTTCGCCCAGAACGTTCAGGGATGGCGCGCGCATGGAGGCTCCTTTGCTCATAGCCTAGCGCGCTTGGGGGTCATGTCCAGCGGATTGGGATCGTTTGCGCCGTCAAGAGGCGGCAGCGTCAAGCCCGCCACCCGCGCGGTCAGCAGGCGTGGCTCAGGCCAATAGCGCGCGACCAGAGCCACGAGCCAATCGTGCAGGACGGGCAGGCCGCGGCGTGAAGATTAACAGATCGGCGTCAACAGCGCCGACATGGTTTGATCGCCGCGCACCTGCCTGCGGCGCTGCATCCAGCGTCACGGCCAGCGCCGATGATGCCCCTCTGACAAGAGCTTACGCCGCGAAGTTCAGCCAAAGCGGGGCAAGAGTGCAAGCACGAATTTGGTTTGTGCCAAGAGGTAGGACACGTCTATGCTGCCCCGAGAAACAAGGGGTTGTGGATGGAAGTCTTATTGGTTTTGCTGGGTCTCGCGGCCCTGGCTCTTCCCTTTGCGGTGATTTACCTTTTGATCGCACTTTCCGGGCTGAAGGCGCGCATTGCGCTGTTAGAGCAGCGGCAGGCCATGCAGGTGCCTGACGCGCCGCTTGTGCCGCAGATCGCGGATGTCGCGCCAAAGCTGCCTGCGCTTGCGTCAAAGCCAGAACCTGTCGTCGAGGCCGCGCAGGCCGGTCCTTGGTCGCAGCCCACACCTCCTTTGCCCCAGCCCGCGCCGGCACCCCCCTCGCGCCTGATCGGTTGGCTGCGCGAAAATTGGGTCTATGCGGTTTCTGCGGCCTCGCTGGGATTGGCAGGCATTTTCTTTGTGCAATACGGCATCGAGAATGGGCTTTTGCCGCCGTGGCTGCGGGTGCTGGCGGGCGTCAGCTTTGGCGGCGCGCTGGTCATCTCGGGCGAGTGGCTGCGGCGGCGCCATGGCGATGACGAGGCGGACAGCACGGCCTATTTGCCCAGTGTTTTTGCAGGTGCCGGGCTGGTGTCGATCTTTGCGGCCACGCTGGCGGCGCGGCAGATGTATGGGCTGATCGGGCCCGCCACGGCCTTTGCGGCGCATCTGGTGACGGCGGCTGGGGCGGTTGCGCTGGGGTGGTTTTATGGACCGCTTTTGGTCGCGGTCGGGCTGATTGGTGCGGCCGTCGCGCCGTTTATCGTGGCCGGAGGATCGGCCCCGACGGGGTGGCTTTACGGCTATTTCGCGCTGATTGCGGCGGTCGGACTGGCGGTGGATGCCGTGAGGGCGTGGCCTTGGGTATCGCGGCTGGCGTTGGTGCTGGCCTATGGCGGCGGATTTTTGATGATGGCTGGCGGCGCTGGGTCTGCGGGTTTCATCGCGATGATGCTGGCGATGGCGGTGTTGGCGGCGACGGTGCCTGTCTTGTCGGTGGTGCCGCGGCATGCGGGACCGTCCGCGCTGCAGGTCGTGTTGCTGCGAAAGGGTCTGCCAAGCCGCGCGGTGGTGCTGGCGCTTGTGGGTGGCGCGGTGTCGAGCCTTGGGATCCTGGGCTTTGTCGGCGGCGCTGCGGGCGAGGCGATGCTGGCCTTTGGGGCGCTGGCCCTGCTGGCGCTTGGCTATCTGCTGTGGGCCGAGCGCGCCGAGGGCTTGGCCGATCTGGCGCTGTTGCCTGCGCTGAGTTTTGTTGCAGGGCTGCTGATGGTCGGCTTGGGCGGGGGTGGACTGCTGTCGGAGATGTGGGCTGAGCGGGCGCCAGAGGTTGCGGCTCCTTGGACAATCACATGGCTTTTGGCGATGGCGGCCGGCGTCTCGGGCGGGTTTGCCTTGCGGTCGTTCCGGCCAGAGGCCTTGCGTCTGATCCATGTGCTGGGCGCGGTGTTGGTCGCGCCCGTTGCAGCGGCGGTGTTAGAACTTGCATGGAGCCCCGCACCCGTCATCGGGGTCTTTGCATGGGCGCTGCATGTGATGGCGCTGGCCGTGGCGATGGTGCTGCTTGCGGTGCGATACGCGCGCGACGCGGATCGCAGGCCCGTGGCCTATGCCACGCTGTCGGCGCTGTCGTTGATTGCGCTGTCGCTGTTTGTGCTGACCAGTGCGACGGCGTTGACCCTTGCGCTGGCGGTATTGGTGCTGGCGGCGGCGGGGCTGGATCAGCGGTTCAAGCTGCCGGAAATGGGGTGGTTTATCCAGATTGCGGTGGCGGTTCTGGGATACCGTTTGCTGGCCGATCCGGGGCTGGATTGGGCGATGGCGGCCCCGGTCGGGCAAGTGGTGCTGGCCTATGGCGGGGTCATTGCGGCGCTGCTGGCGGCGATTTGGCTTTTGCGCGACGTGGCGCGACCGATGCCCAAGGGGGTGTTGGAATCGGCGGCGGCGGGTTTGGCGGCGATTCTGGCCAATATCTTGATAACACGATGGCTTTTGCCAGATTCAGGCGGCACCTTGGGCTATAATCTGGAAACGCATTGGGGGGCCGCGTTGAACGCGATGCCGTGGCTTGCGCTGATGTTGATGCAGATTTACCGCGCGCGTCTGGGCGGCGTCATGCTGCGGCTGCGTCAGGCGCTTGCAGTGTTGGGCGGGGTGCTTGGCGCAGGGGGGATGCTGATGGCCGTGGGGCCGTTCAACCCACTGATCGGCATCAGCGTACGCAATGCTGACAAGGTGCGCGGGCCGATGGGGGTTGATACGCTTTTGCTGGCCTATGGCGTGCCGGGACTGGTCTTGTTGGTGGCGGCTTTGCGGCTTGGCGGTGTCGGGCGCCGACTGCGGTTGGTGTTTGCGACGTTTGGGGCCGCGCTGATTGCGCTTTATGTCGGGCTTGAAATCCGGCGGTTTTTTCAGGGCGATTATCTGGGCGGGGCGGGTGTCACGCAGGGAGAGCTCTATACCTACACGCTTGCGATGATGCTGTTGGGGGCGGGCTTGCTCTATCAGGCGATTGCCAAGCGCTCGACCCTTTTGCGCAAACTTGCGATGGCGGTGATCGCGGTGACGGTGGCCAAGGTGTTCTTGCTGGATGCCGCAGGGCTGACGGGCCTGACGCGGGTTGTCAGCTTTTTGGGTCTTGGTCTGTCTTTGGCGGGGCTTGCGTGGCTGAACCGCTGGGCTGGCAAGGTTTCAGAACAAGAGCGGGGCCCCTGAAGGCGATTTGGCGGCGTCGACCAACCCATAGCGCAGACCGCGCCCGATGCGGTGGGCAAGGGTAGACCATGCGGCGGCCGTTTCAGGTGCAAGATGGCGGTTCAGCACCGAATCAAACAGCCCGAGCCACGCATCGAACATACCCGGCCGCACGTTTCCGGCAGCTTTGTGCACCCGCATCGGATTGCCGTCATAGTCGCGCTCGAACAGGATGGCATTGCGCCAGAAGGCCGCGATCTTGGCCTCATGCGCGGGCCAATCGGTGACATGGGCGGCAAACACCGGCCCGAGGCCCGGATGGGTGCGGATTACGGCGTAAAATTCGGCCACCACCGTGTCAATTTCGGCAGGACTGATGGGAAAGCGGGCAAGCGGGTTGTGTTCCATGACCTCAAGATCGGAGCTTTGAGGCGCGGGGGCAAGGCGGAGCTTTGTCGCAGGCCCCTTTACCGCCCGCGCGGCCTTTCCTATAAGGCGCGAATGGACCGCAAATTCGTGAGCCTCTTCCGAATTATCGGCCCGGCGATCTGAGCCTTCAGACGCCGGGGTTTTGGTGCGTGGCACCCCCTTCCCGATGGATTTCGGGCCGATATATCTTTTTCAAGGACCGCCGCGATGTGCGCTGACCAGACCTCTGCCGACCAGACTGCCGATTACCGAGACACCGTCTTTTTGCCCGAGACCGAATTCCCCATGCGTGCGGGCCTGCCGCAGCGCGAGCCGGAGTGGCTGGCGCGGTGGGAAAAGATCGGGGTCTATGACCGTCTGCGCGAGAAAACGGGCCGTACGCCCTTTACGCTGCACGATGGCCCCCCCTATGCGAACGGGCATTTGCATATCGGCCACGCGCTGAACAAGATCCTCAAGGATATGGTGGTGCGTTCGCAGCAGATGATGGGGCGCGATGCGCGCTATGTGCCGGGCTGGGATTGCCACGGCTTGCCGATCGAATGGAAGATCGAAGAGCAATACCGCGCCAAGGGTCTGAACAAGGACGACGTGGATGTGGTGGCGTTCCGACAGGAATGTCGCAAGTTCGCGGAAGGCTGGATCGACATCCAGCGCGAGGAGTTCAAGCGTCTGGGCATCACGGGCAACTGGCCCAAGCCTTACCTCACGATGGATTACCACGCCGAGGCGGTGATCGCGGATGAGTTCATGAAATTCGTGATGAACGGCAGTTTGTATCAGGGCTCCAAGCCGGTGATGTGGTCGCCGGTCGAGAAAACCGCCCTCGCGGAAGCCGAGATCGAATATCACGATCACACCAGCCATATGATCTGGGTGCGGTTTCCGGTGCAGGCCGGGGCCTCCGGCGGGGATATTTTGGCCAGTATGAAAGCGCATGTCGTGATCTGGACCACGACGCCCTGGACCATCCCGCAAAACCGCGCGGTGGCGTTCAATCCGGCGATTGCCTACGGGCTTTACCGCGTTGATGAGGTGGGGGAGCATTCGACGGCTGTGGTGGGCGAGGTGATCTTGCTGGCCGACACGCTGTCCGAAGCGGTGATGACTTCGGCCAGGGTGACGGGCTTTGCGCGGTTGCGTGATGTCCCCGCTGAGGACATGGCCAACATCTTTCTTGCGCACCCCTATCGCAGCATCGAGGGCGGCGCGGGCGAGTGGGATTATGATGTGCCGCTGCTGGCGGGCGATCATGTGACCGATGATGCGGGCACAGGGTTTGTGCATACGGCACCGTCGCACGGCGATGACGACTATCAGATGGGGCTGAAATACGGCCTGCCGATGACCTATAACGTCGAGGCGGACGGGTCCTATCGCAAGGATCTGCCGGTGTTTGGCGGGCAGTTCATCATCAACTCTGATGGCAAGGAAGGCGCTGCGAACGTCAGCAACATCAAGGCGTTGCATGCGCAGGGCGCGCTGTTTGCCAAGGGCAAGCTGAAGCACAGCTATCCGCATTCGTGGCGCTCGAAGGCGCCGGTGATCTTTCGCAACACACCGCAGTGGTTTGTGGCGATTGACAAGCCTTTGGATGATGGGATGGGCACATATGGTGACACCATCCGCAGCCGTGCGCTGACGTCGATCAACCAGTTGGTGACATGGACCCCGATTGCGGGGCGCAACCGGCTGAACGCGATGATGGAGGCGCGCCCTGATTGGGTTCTGTCGCGCCAGCGCGCGTGGGGGGTGCCGCTGACCTGTTTCACCAAGGTGGGCGCGAAGCCGACCGATCCCGATTTCCTGCTGCGCAATGCGGAAGTGAACGCGCGGATCAAGGCTGCGTTCGAGGCAGACAGCGCCGATGTCTGGTTTGTGGACGGGTTCAAGGAAAAGATGCTGCAGGGCATCGTTCCTCCTGCAGATTACAACAAGGTCGACGATGTGTTGGACGTGTGGTTTGACTCTGGGTCCACGCACGCCTTTGTGCTGCGTGACCGCGAGGATGGCTCGACGGACGGCATTGCGGATTTGTATCTGGAAGGCACCGACCAGCATCGCGGTTGGTTCCATTCCTCGATGCTACAGGCCTGCGGCACCAAAGGGCGCGCGCCCTATCGGGGGGTTTTGACCCACGGCTTTACGCTGGATGAAAAGGGCATGAAGATGTCCAAATCCATCGGCAACACGGTCGCACCCGAGGAGGTCATCAAGGAATACGGCGCGGATATTCTGCGGCTTTGGGTGGCGCAGTCGGATTACACGGTCGATCTGCGCATCGGTAAGGAGATCTTGAAAGGCGTGGCCGACAGCTATCGCCGCCTGCGCAACACCATGCGGTTTATCCTAGGCAACCTTGCGGGCTTTACGGAAGCCGAGCGGGTGGATGTGGCGCAGATGCCCGAGTTGGAGCAATGGGTGCTGCACCGTCTGGCGGAACTGGACGCCGAAGTGCGCAGCGGCTATGCGCGCTATGATTTCCAAGGCGTGTTCACCAAGCTGTTCACCTTTGCCACCACCGAACTGAGCCAGGTCTATTTCGACGTGCGCAAGGATTCGCTGTATTGCGATGCCCCCGAGACGCTGCGGCGGCGCGCTTCGCGCACGGTGCTGGATGCCCTGTTCCACCGCCTGACGACGTGGTTGGCGCCGGTTTTGGTCTTTACGATGGAAGATGTCTGGCTGAGCCGTTTCCCCGAAGACGGGTCTTCGGTGCATCTGCTGGATATCCCCGAGACGCCCGCCGCGTGGCTGAACGCGGAACTGGCGGCGAAATGGGAAGGCATCCGTGCGGTGCGCCGCGTGGTCAATGGCGCGCTGGAAGTGCAGCGCACGGCCAAGGTGATTGGCGCGAGCCTTGAGGCGGCCCCCGTGGTGCATGTGGCGGACACGGCGATTCTGGCGGCGCTGAAATCGGTGAACTTTGCCGAGCTGTGCATCACGTCAAACATCCAGCTGACGGGCGATCCTTCGCCCGACGAGGCTTTCCGGCTGCCTGAAGTCGCGGGTGTGGGTGTGGTGTTTGAACGCGCGATGGGGGCGAAATGTCAGCGCTGCTGGCAGATCCTGCCGGAAGTGGGCCAGCAAAAGCACCCCCACACCTGCAAGCGCTGCTCAGAGGCGCTGGGCTGAGCCTTGGACGGCCACGACTGTTTCAGGCCGTGGCCGGCACAAGGCGACCGATATCGGGCTGCGCGGCGGCGCTGTGCAGAAGGCGTTTGGCCTGATGCCGCGTCAGGCCGATATCCTCAAGCAGATGATCGTCGTAGCGCGACAGCAAAGGGCCCAAAGAGCGGAGAAGCTGGGTGCGCAAGTGCAGGGTCGAGAGCAGGGATTTCAACATGGCAGGTCTCCTTCACCAAGCGGGATAGGTCTGATATGCCCGCCTCATTGACATTAGACAAACGAATAGAAATGATGGGTGCTATCGTTTCAATTGATGGCAGGCGTGATGTTCCCTCTCGACAGTGACTTGATGCGCGCCTTTCTTGCGGTGGCTGAAACCGGGTCGGTGACGATGGCTGCGGCGCGGATCGGGCGGACGCAATCCGCGGTCTCGATGCAGATCCGGCGGCTGGAGGAAAGCCTTGGCCAGCCACTGTTTCACCGCTTGCCGCGTGGCGTTTCGCTGACCGCGCGCGGCGAGCAGCTGATGCCTTATGCGCTGCGCGTGATCGGACTGTTGGACGAGGCCGCCATTGCGCTGCGGGAAAAGCCGCTGGTCGGGCCGGTGCGTATTGGAATTCCGGACGAATATGCCGAGACGGTCTTGCCGCGCGCCTTGGCGATTTTCTCAGAACGCCATCCTGCGGTCGAGGTCACGGTGCGCTGCGATTTCACCTCGCCGCAACTGCAGGCGCTGCAAGACGACGGGCTGGATCTGGCGGTGGTCTACGATCAGGGCGCGGCCTTTGGCGCCGAGGTGCTGGCGGTGGACCCGACGGTTTGGGTGACATCGATCGGCCATGCGCAGCATTTGCAGACGCCCGTTCCGGTGGGGGTGTATTTCCGCTCGGACTGGTGCCGCGACTATGCGTTGCGCTCGCTCGAGACACATAAGATCCGCTGGCGTGAGGCGTTTGAATGTGACACCTCGGGATCACTGCGGATTGCGGTGCGCTCGGGGCTGGCGATCTCGCCTTTGTCGCGCAGCACGATTCCACCGGGGTGTCGCGAATTGACCGAGGCGGATGGCTTTGGTCTTGTTGACCGCGCGCAAGTGGTGCTGCACCGCAACCCACGCGGCACCTCGCCTGCGATCGAGGGCCTGGCGGAAACGGTGCGCGAAGCGTTTCGGCCCATGACAGGGCAGGAGGAGGCACCTTGAAGCAGATGGTCTATCATTCGCCACTTGGCCCCATCGCAGTGACCGAAGCGGGCGGGATGATTGCCGCGCTGACATGGAGCGGGCGAACCACGGACGTCAGCCCGCTGTTGCGTGAGGCCTGTGCGCAGCTGGCGGATTACTTTGCAGGCCAGCGGCAGGCGTTCGATTTGCCGCTGGACATGGGCACAGGGTTTCAGGGCCAAGTGCGCCGTGCGATGGCCGCAATCCCCTATGGCCAGACCCGCACCTATGGCGAGCTTGCGCGCGAGATCGGCATGCCGGCGCAGGCGATCGGGCAGGCCTGTGGCGCAAATCCGATTCCGATCCTGATCCCCTGCCACCGCGTGCTGGGCGCCAAGGGGCTGGGCGGGTTTTCGGCCAAGGGCGGGGTGGAAACCAAGGTGGCGCTGCTGCGGCTGGAAGGGGCGGCAGGTCTGTTGATCTGATCTGGACTTAACGGCCGCGCTTGCTTGCGCTGTCGCGTGGTCGTAACAGTTCTGCGTCAACTATCGGCGGAACCGACGTGAGCTTTGCCATCCTGCTTGCCGTTCTCGGCTCTGCCTTTCTGCACGCGCTGTGGAACGCCCTGATCAAGTCGGGCGCCTCGCGTCTGAGCGCAATGGTCGTGCTTTCGATTGGCGAAGTTCCCATCGGCCTTGCGGTCGCGGCCCTGCGCCCCTTGCCTGCGCCCGAGGTGTGGAAATGGGTGCTGATGGCGGGCTGTGCGCACTTCTTTTACAAGTTTTTCCTGACCTATGCCTATGAGCGCGGCGATCTGAGCCGAGTTTACCCGATTGCGCGCGGCACCGCGCCATTGGTGGTGGGTCTTGCGGGGACTTTCCTGCTCAATGACCGGCTTACGTTGCATGAATATGCGGGCATCACGGTGCTGGGCATTGGCATCCTGCTGATGGCGCAGGGGATTTTTGCCAATGGCGAGAATCGCAAACTCTTGCCGTTTGCGCTGGGGTCGGCCTGTGCGACGGCGACCTATACAATGCTTGACGGCACCGGCGCGCGTGTGGCCGGGGATGCGATTGCCTATGTCGCCTGGGTGTTTGTCGCAGACGGCACGTTTTTCACCACCGGGATGCTGCTCTACAAAGGGCTTGGCGTTCTACCGCGCACGGCAAAACCCTGGGTGACGGGCATGATCGCTGCGGCGGCCTCGTATGGGGCGTATGGCGTTTCGGTCTGGGCGATGACGCGCGCGCCGATCGCCGTGGTGGCCGCGGTGCGCGAAACCTCGATCCTGTTTGCCGTGCTGATCGGATGGATTGTCTTTGGCGAGGCGATGACCCGAGGCAAGGCGTTTGCCGCCTGCATTATCGTCGCGGGGGTGATTTTGACCCGGCTTTAGGCGGCGCGGCGTTCGGGGAAGATCTGCTGCAAGATGCCGGCAAGACACAAGTAAAGCGAGCTGAGCCCCAGCAACCAATGCGCCAACGGGCCAATGTGAAAATTATACCAGGCCGCCCAGCCCGCCATAACCACCCAAAGGATCGAGACCGGCAAAGTCACCTCGCGCCAGCGCTTGGTGCGGGTGGGGTGGACGAATTTCAGGTTCAGAAACATCGCCAATGTCAGCAGGACAACCACCAGCAACACCACCCATTGATGCGGTTTTTCGGCGAAAAGCACCAATACGACCATGTTCCAACAGGCGGGAAAGCCGGAAAAACTTTTGTCCTTGGTCTTCATCCGCGTGTCGGAAAAATACACCACAGAACCATAAGTGATCGCGATGATGGCAAGCCAACCCGTCCAGCCGCCCAGAAGCCCTGATTTGAACAGGGCAAAGGCGGGGATGAACACATAGGTCAGATAATCGACAATCAGATCCATCAACACGCCGTCATAGATCGGGAAATTCGCCGGCGTGTCCCAGCGCCGCGCAAGCGGGCCGTCGATTCCATCGACGATCAAGGCGAACACCAGCCACAGGAACATCAGGCTCCATTTTTCCTCGACCGCGGCCAGCATTGCAAACATTGACAGCACCGCGCCAGAGGCAGTGATCAGGTGAACCGAAAGGGCTTTGTAGCGGATATCCATAGTCGCTTCATGCCTCAAACTGGCGGCTCAGGCAAGACGAAGCCCAACCTGAGCGGGTGTTTGCAGAAAACCTGCTGCGAACTGGGACAAAAGCCTGATGACCGGAGCGACCCGATTGAGACGGTTTTGCGCCCAGCGGACGGATCCGCGGTGTCACGCCCGCAGATCTGGGGGGTCTTGGCAAGCTGACGCACTGGCGCGGCGTCATATCAAGAAGGCGCGGCAGATCAGGCCAATGCGGCATGACTGTCTCTGACCCTGTGCCCTCGCATTTAGGGGGCCTTTTAGCGGTCAGGCGCGTGGATGGGCGCGCTCATAGACCTCCATCAGCCGCGCGGTATCGACGGCGGTGTAGGCTTGGGTGGTGGACAGCGAGGCATGGCCCAGAAGCTCTTGAATTGCGCGCAGATCGCCGCCCGCGCCGAGCAGATGGGTGGCAAAGCTGTGGCGCATCGCGTGGGGCGTGGCCGAGGCGGGCAGCCCCAGCTGCAGACGGGCCTTTTCCATCACCAGCGCGATAAGCCGCGGGTTCAGCGCCCCCCCGCGCGCGCCGCGAAACAGCGGCGCCTCGGCAGCGAGATCATAGGGGCAAAGGCGCGCATAGTCTGCCACCGCCGCGCGGGTTGCCGGCAGGGTTGGCACCAGACGAGTCTTGCCGCCCTTACCCTTGATGCGCAGCATTTCGGGCAAGGGCCGGTCGGCGCCAGTCAACCCCAGCGCCTCGGAGATCCGCAAACCCGAGCCGTAAAGCAGCGTCAGCACCGCTACATCGCGCGCGCCGACCCAATCGTCACGGGCCTGCTCGCCTGCCGTTTCGATCATATCGCGCGCACCCTCGATCGACAGCGGGCGCGGCAGTTTGCGGCGGTATTTCGGGCTGCGCGCGGACAGAACGGGGCTTGCGTCCAGCTCTTCCCGATCCGCCACCCAAGCGACAAAGTTTTTCACCGATGACAATGCTCGCGCAAGGCTGCGCGAGGACAACCCGCGCGCGCGCTCGGCCGCCATCCAGGCGCGCAGGCTGGATTGGTCGATACGCGCCACGGCGCCAAGCCCTTCGGCCCCGCCATTGTGCAGCGCCAGAAAGCCCAGAAACCCAGTGACATCATGGGTATAGGCGGTCAACGTGTGGGCCGCCACCCCGTCGATGGCGCGCAGATGATCCCGCCAGCGCGCCAGCGCATCCCGTTGCGCAGGCGAGATGGCGAGATTGCTCACGACAGCCAGCGCCGCATGGTGCGTTCAAATACGCCCGCAAAGAAGGCAAGCAAATCGGTGCCATGCGTGGGTTTGAACTGATGCGGGTCTTCGGCCCCCATCACCAACATGCCGGGCAGGCGGCCTTTGCCAAAATCCAGCTTCATCAGGGCTTCCGACCGGATATAGCCCGAGCGATCACCGTAGAGCAGTTCAGAGCTGGGCAACACCTGGCGCAGCACCACCGGGCGCAGCGGCACATTGCGCCCGCCCGAAATATATTCAGCAACAAAACCCGGCTCGCCGACATACAGCACATCGCCCAGCTTGCGCAGTGACGGCTCTTCGGCGTCTTGAATGGATTCAAGCACAAGGCGCACACAGTCGATACGCAGCGTCGCCGCGACATCGGATGCCATGGTTTTCAAGAAGTCCTCGAAACTCAGCGGGTCGAGCATCTGCATGATGGCGCGGTGCACCTGATTGGTGCCGGCAAGGTTTTCGTAGGCCGCCGCAATCACAGTGCGATGGGTGTCCTCCAGACGGTCAAGCCGGCCTTCCAACCGCTCCATCGCGATGCCGCGCAGGTCAACAATATTGCTGCCCATAAGCCGCTCGTTCGCACCGATCAGCGCGTTCATCACGTCGCGGTCTTCCAGCAGAACCTCGGGCTCTGCAAGGATGCGGTCGCGCAAGTCTTGGTCGATCATCGAAAGCCTGCTTGGGTTAGGTCGAGTGACTTTAGCAGTCACGTCGGCGGATTTCTTGTGTTTTATCGATACGCCTGCGCAGCGAAGATCAACCGTTGCAGGAAAGACTCGAGGGGAATGCAAAACGGCGGGAGATCCGCCCCGCCGTTTCAACAAGGTGTCAGTGGATTACAGAATCTTTTGACCGGTTTTCGCCCAGTCCTTTTCGAACTGCGCAAGGCCTGCATCGGTCAGCGGGTGGTTGGCCAACGCCTTGATGACGGCGGGCGGTGCGGTGATCACATCGGCCCCGACAAGCGCGCTTTGGGTCACATGGTTCACCGTGCGGATCGAGGCGGCAAGGATCTGGGTATCAAAGCCATAGTTGTCATAGATCTGGCGGATGTCGGCGATCAGCTCCATGCCATCAAGGTTGATATCGTCCATCCGGCCCACGAAGGGCGAGATGAACGTCGCACCGGCTTTGGCCGCGATCAGCGCCTGATTGGCCGAGAAGCACAGCGTCACGTTGACCATGCGGCCTTCGCCCGAAAGCACTTTGCAGGCGCGCAGCCCGTCCCATGTCAACGGCACTTTGACGGTGATGTTGGGCGCGATCTCGGCCAGTTTGCGGCCCTCTTTGATCATGTCGTCGGCTTTCATCGCCACGACTTCGGCCGAAACGGGGCCGGAGACGATGCCACAGATTTCCTTGGTGACTTCCAGAATATCGCGGCCCGATTTGAGGATGATCGAGGGGTTGGTGGTGACGCCATCAACCATGCCCAGATCGTTCAATTCGGCAATTGCGGCGACATCGGCGGTATCTATGAAGAATTTCATCGGTCAAGGTCCTTTGGACGGTTGTAGGTGCTCTCGGTCGGGTTTACCTCAAAAGGGTATGGCAGGGAAAGAGCGGATGCAGGCTGAGCGGGTCTATGAGGCGGGGGAACTGGTCGGAGTGCTGACCACCGAGCCTTTGGGCCGCTTTTTGGACTATAAGGCGCCCGAAGGAGGGTGCGGCGACGGCGATTTCGTCGAAGTGCCCTTGGGGCCGCGCAAGGTTATCGGCGTGGTCTGGGGCAAGGGCGAGGGCAAGTTTGACCCCGCGCGCATCCGTTCGGTCTATCGCGTGCTGGATGCGCCGCCGATGCGGGCCGAGTTGCGTGGCTTTCTGGCAAGGGCGGCGGATTACACCCTGACACCGATGGCTGCGATGCTGCGGCTGGCCACCCGCGCGCCGGGATTGGGCGATCCGCCCTCGATGCGCAAGATTTACCGATTGACGCCGAATATCCCCAATCAGATGACCGAGGCACGTTTTCGGGTGGTCGAAGCCCTGCGGCGGTTTGGTGGGGCAAGCGTGACCTTGGGCGAATTGGCCGAAGAGGCGGGCTGCGGCACCTCGGTGGTCAAGGGGCTGGTCAAGCTGGGCGTGGTGGAAGAGGTCGATGCGCCGCGCGATCTGCCTTACCCGGCCCTGAACGCGGTGACCAATACGCGGCTTGCAGGGGATCAGGTGGCCGCGGGCGACGCTTTGGTGGCACTTGTGGCGCAGGGCGGGTTTTCGGCGACGCTGCTAAAGGGTGTAACGGGCTCGGGCAAGACCGAGGTTTACCTTGAGGCGGTGGCGGAATGTTTGCGCGCAGGGCGCCAGGCACTGGTGCTGCTGCCCGAGATTTCCCTGACCGCCGATTTTATCTCGCGGGTCGAGGCGCGGTTTGGTGCGCGGCCGGGCGAGTGGCATTCCGGCGTGACGATGACCGAACGGCGGCGGTTGTGGCGAATGGTGGGGCGGGGGGACGCGAGTTTTGTCGTCGGCGCACGCTCGGCACTGTTTTTGCCGTTTCAGCACCTTGGGCTGATCGTGGTGGATGAAGAGCACGACACCTCTTATAAACAAGAAGAAGGTGTCTTCTACAATGCCCGCGATATGGCGGTGCTGCGCGCCTCGATCACTGGCGCGCCAATTGTGCTGGCGTCGGCGACGCCATGTCTTGAGACTTGGGCCAATGTCGAGGCGGGGAAATACGGCCGGCTTGACCTTGGTGCGCGCTTTGGCACCGCAGAATTGCCGCAGATGAAGGCGATTGACATGCGGGCCGAAAAGCTGGCGGGGAATGAGTGGATCTCGCCCAAGCTGGCGGGCGAGGTGGCAGCACGCATCGCGCGGCAGGAACAATCGCTGTTGTTCATCAACCGACGCGGCTATGCACCGATCACGCTCTGCCGCGCCTGTGGGCATCAGGTCGGATGCGATGATTGCGACGCGCGGATGGTCGAGCACCGTTTTCTCAAGCGGCTGGTCTGCCATCAGTGCGGGGCCACCAAGCCCATTCCCACCGAATGTCCCGAGTGCAAGGTCGAAGGCAAGATGGCCCCGGTCGGGCCGGGGGTCGAGCGGCTGGCCGAAGAAGTGGCGGCGAAATTTCCCGAAGCGCGGATTGCGGTGCTGTCGTCTGACCTGTTCGGATCGGCCCGCGCGCTGAAAGAACAGATCGGTGTGATCGCCGAGGGTGGTGCCGACATCATCATCGGCACGCAGATCGTCGCCAAGGGGCACAACTTTCCGCTGCTGACGCTGGTCGGGGTGATCGACGCCGACCTTGGCTTGCAAGGGTCGGACCTGCGCGCGGCCGAGCGGACGTTTCAGCTGATGCGGCAGGTGGCGGGGCGGGCCGGGCGCGCGGAAAAGGCGGGCACGGCGTTCTTGCAGACGTTTCAGCCCGAGCATCCGGTGATCCGCGCCATTCTGGGCGGCGACGAAGAGGCGTTCTGGGCCGCCGAGGCGACCGAGCGGCGGCTGGCGGGCGTGCCGCCCTATGGCCGGATGGCGGGGATTATCCTGTCGGGCACAGATGTGGCGCAGGTGTTCGACTTTGGCGCAGAGCTTGCGCGGCGTGACGGGCCGTTACGGCGGATCGGCGCGCAGGTTTACGGTCCCGCGCCGGCGCCGATTGCCCGCGTGCGCGGGCGGCATCGGGTGCGACTGTTGGTCAAGGCAGAAAAGACCGCAGCCCTGCAACCTGCGCTGGCCGAATGGGTGGCGCAATTCAAACTGCCGACAAACCTGCGGCTTTCCATCGACATCGACCCGCAAAGCTTTTACTAAGCCTCGACCTTTACGACTGGATCTGACATGCCGACTTTTACCGCCCTGACCACCCTGATGGGGGAAGATGCCGCCAACGCTTTGGCCGAGGCCATCGAAAAGATGGAACCAGAGCCGACAGGCGTGGGCGTCTTTGAGATCGAGGATGACTCGGGGCTGTGGGAGGTGGGAGCCTATTTTCTGGAGCAACCGAACGGTGCGTTGCTGGATGTGCTGGCGATGGCGTTCAACGCCAAGCCCTTTGCCTTGTCGGAACTGCCCGAGATCGATTGGGTTGCCAAGGTGCGGCGCGAGCTTTCCCCCGTCGAGGCGGGCCGGTTCTTTGTCTACGGCAGCCATGACGCCGACAAGGTGCCCACCGACAAGATCGCCCTTCAGATCGAGGCGACGGTGGCCTTTGGCACCGGCCACCACGGCACGACGCTGGGCTGTCTGCGCGCCTTTGACCGGCTGTATGAAGACGGTTTCCGGCCTGCCAAAGTCGCTGATATCGGGGCCGGCACAGCGGTGCTTGCAATGGCCGCCGCAAGCGTTCTGCCCGATGCACTGGTGATGGCCAGCGATATCGACGAGGTTGCGGTCGCGGTGGCCGAAGCGAATGTCGCGATCAACCATCTGGAGGGGCGGATCGAATGCCTCGAGGCGGCGGGCTTTGCCCATCCGCGTCTGGCAGAGGCCGCGCCCTATGATCTGGTGTTTGCCAATATCCTGAAAGGCCCGCTGATTGAACTGGCACCGCCAATGGCCGCTCATCTGGCAAAAGACGGGTTGATCATCCTGTCAGGGCTGCTGGTGGTTCAGGCCGAAGCGGTGACGGCGGCCTATGTGAAGGCAGGCTTTACGCCGGTCAGCCAGGACGACATTGGTGAATGGTCGACGTTGGTATTGCGGCACAATTAGAGGTTGAAGGCGACGGGGCGTCGAAAATGTGGCGCTTGGTCAGGTTTGCCCTATTTTTGCCTTAATCTTGCTGTACCAAATAATTAGGCGGGGGCCATAGCTTGGAGTAATTCGGATGGCCGACCCGAATCTGGTTGATTTCTATAGCAACGTAGCGCATTTCGAAAAGCGCCGCCAAAAGGGCTATGCCTTTATGGCACCTGGCACCGCAAACACCCGCCGTGTCGTTTCCCGCAAGCAACGCCAGATCGTACGCCCCTTGGTCATGGTGGCGTTTTGTGCCTTTGGGTTGAAGGGAATGATCTATCATTCTGTTGGTGCCGCACAATACAACGACCGCGTTGCCGCACTCGAGGCGGGGCAAGGTTTTGACCGTTTGGGCGGCTTCATGATGAGGGCCGATCCTGTCACCGAAGCCTTTGCTGCCGGTATTGCCAAGGGCGTCGGCTACTTTAAGAAATAGCCCGCCAAAAAGTCGGGCGCACGACGCGGTCGGCCACAGCGGCGCCGCCCGAACTTTGATAGTGCAAAAAACGAAAGGGTCGGAGCGTCTATGCTCCGACCCTTTGTTTTTGGATCGCGTGTTCGGTGATTGGATTAACGGCCAATCAGGTCCACGTCGCTGCGGCACAGGCCGATATCGTCAAGCTCGCGGTCGGTCAATTTGCCGAGGGCATTGCGGGTGATGCGGCTGTCGTTCCAGTCCGAAATCCGTGCAGAAAGGTTTGAGAAAGCCTGGATCGTGCGGAAGATCGTGATGGCGCCAAACGGCGCCGGACGCGACGACTCGAAAGCGGCCATTGCGGTATTCCTTTTATGTTTCACAAGCAGACGATTTGTCTGGTCTGCGCGGTATCTATGGCTGGGTCTGGAACAAGGCAATGGGCCCGCAAGCATGTCAGCCTTGCGCCCAATGCATAGCCATTTGCCACAATTTTGCCGCTATTTAATAGGCGGTTTCAAAACTGCGCAGTTTCTGGTCGTTTTTGCGCGACGTCTGGTCGCTTGCTACAGAGTGATAGTGAAGCTGTTACAAAAGTCCACAGATTATTTCATCTTGGCGGATGTTCTCTTTTCGTGCTATTTCCATGTCAGGCAGAAAAAATGGGGCAGCCATGCGGGTTTTGGGGATCGATCCCGGGTTGCGCAACCTGGGTTGGGGGGTGATTGACGTTGCAGGGTCCCGGCTCAGTCATGTCGCCAATGGCATTTGCCACAGCACGCGCGGCGACGAGGCGGGCGATCTGGCCCTGCGACTGGCCGCGCTCTATGCGCAGCTGACCGAGGTTTTGCGCGAATATGCCCCGGAAGAGGCGGCGGTTGAGCATACCTTTGTCAACAAGGATGCGGTGGCCACCCTCAAGCTGGGCCAGGCCCGCGGCATCGCTTTGCTGGTGCCGGCGCAGTTCGGGCTGACGGTCGGGGAATACGCGCCCAATGCGGTCAAGAAATGCGTCGTCGGCGTTGGTCACGCGGCCAAGCAACAAGTCGATCACATGATCAAGTTGCAGTTTCCAGGGGTCAAGATCGCAGGCCCCGATGCCGCAGACGCCTTGGCGATCGCGATCTGTCATGCGCATCATATGCAAAGTGCGGGCCGACTGGCGGCTGCGGTAAAAAGGGCGGCGGGATGATTGGCAAGCTTTCAGGGCGGCTGGACTGGCGCGGCAACGATCAGATTCTGATCGATGTGCGTGGGGTTGGCTATATCGTCTATGTGTCCGAGCGCACGCTTGCGGGATTGCCCGGCGTGGGCGAGGCCGTATCGCTTTATACCGACTTGATGGTGCGCGAGGATTTGCTGCAGCTTTTCGGATTTGCCAGCATGATCGACAAGGAATGGCACAAGCTCTTGATGTCGGTGCAGGGCGTTGGCGCCAAGGCCGCGCTCTCAATCATGGGCACCTTGGGGGCGGAGGGTGTGTCGCGAGCGATCAACCTGGGCGATCAGCGCGCCATTCAGTCCGCGCAGGGCGTCGGGCCCAAACTGGCACAACGGGTTATTCTGGAGCTGAAGGCCAAAGCGCCAGGCATGATGGCGATGGGGGCAAAGATGTCGGTGGTGGCCGAGGCGGACGATGATGTTCTGGAACCGATCAGCGCAGTCCCGCCCCGCAAAGCCCCGCCCGCGCCCCAAGCCAGTCGTGCGGCTGACACCGCTGATGCGCTTTCGGCGCTGATCAATCTTGGCTATGGGCAAGGGGATGCCGCGCAGGCCGTCGCGACCGTGGCGGGTGAAAACCCTGATGCCGATCCCTCGGGCCTGATCCGGGCGGCGCTGAAACTTCTGGCACCAAAGGCACGATGATGCAGTCCGATCCCGCGCTTCGTCCCGACAAGCTGCCCGACGACCTTGACCGAGCCCTGCGTCCGCAGGTGCTGGAAGAGTTCGTAGGCCAAGCCGAAGCACGCGCCAATCTGCGCGTGTTCATCGAGAGCGCCAAGATCCGTGGCGAGGCGATGGACCACACGCTGTTTTATGGCCCCCCCGGTCTGGGCAAGACCACCCTCGCGCAGATCATGGCACGCGAGCTTGGTGTCGGGTTTCGGATGACCTCGGGTCCCGTGCTGGCCAAGCAAGGCGACCTCGCAGCGATTCTCACCAATCTCGAAGCGAATGACGTTCTCTTTATCGATGAAATTCACAGGCTTAGCCCCGTGGTGGAAGAGGTGCTCTACCCCGCGATGGAGGATTTCGCGTTGGATCTGGTGATCGGCGAGGGACCGGCCGCGCGCACAGTGCGGATCGAGTTGCAGCCTTTCACGCTGGTGGGGGCGACGACGCGACTGGGCCTGCTGACCACGCCGCTGCGAGACCGATTTGGCATCCCCACCCGGCTGGAATTCTATAATGAGGATGAGCTCGACCTTATCGTCACCCGTGGCGCGCGGCTTTTGGGCATCGAGAGCGACCCTGAGGGCACCCGCGAGATCGCCAAACGCGCGCGTGGCACACCGCGTATCGCGGGGCGGCTGTTGCGCCGCGTGGTCGACTTTGTCACCGTCGAGGGCAACGGTCGGTTGACGCGGGTTATTGCCGACCGCGCGCTTACGCGGCTTGGCGTCGATCACATCGGTCTGGATGGCGCGGATCGACGCTACCTTAGCCTTTTGGCCGAGCATTACGGCGGCGGGCCGGTCGGGGTGGAAACCATCGCGGCGGCCCTGTCCGAGGCCCGCGACGCAATTGAAGAAGTGATCGAGCCGTTCTTGCTGCAACAGGGTCTGGTCCAGCGCACCCCGCGCGGGCGCATGCTCGCGGCGCGCGCTTGGCGGCATCTGGGGCTTGATGCCCCAAAACCACCGGGACAGAGCGATCTGTTCGAGGGATAGCGCCACCTCTAGCTTTCATACTGGCAAAAATATCCCCGCCGGAGGCTCCCGCTGCCGTCCATGACCTGACGCTTGCAATTTCAGGCCCGAGGCGGCATGTGCAGCCAAACCAACCCCGAGGCCAAGATGACACCACAAGAGATCGAGGCATTTTTCACCCGCACGGATGGCGAATACCTGTTTGCGCGCTGGGGGCGGCCGATTGTACCCGTGGTGTTTGGCGTCGAGGAGGCAGCGCTTGGCGTGGTCAAGGGCGCGATCGAAGCCGTGGTTGGCTTGGCCGGGCACAGCATGGCCGAGACGGACCCGGAACTTGGCGCCAATCTGATGTTCTTTTTCTTTCGGGATTGGGCCGAGCTGCCGCAGGTGCCCAAACTCGATCAGTTGGTGCCTGACCTTGGACCGCTTTGCCAGCGGCTGTCCAAGGCCGAGGCCAATCAATATCGGTTCTTCCGCTTTGATGAGGCGGGCGCAATCAAGGCGGCGTTTGTGTTTCTGCGGATGGATGTACATCTGTCCCAGATGCCCGCCGAAGATCTGGCGTTGGCGCAGGCAGCGCAGGTAATGTGCCTGTGGTCCGACTGCGCCTTTACGACCCGATCGCCCTTGGCGCGGGTTGGTGAGCGGGTGATCCTGCACCCGGATGTGGCCGAGGTTATTCGCGCGGGCTATGATCCGCGCCTGCCCGCGGTTGCCCACGAGCCTTCCCATGCGCTGCGCCTCTATGCGCGCAGCGGGGCGCAGGGCTAAGACCGCCAAGGCGCAACGGTTTTTCCTTTTGGCTCAGAGCCGGTTTTGCGGTATCATGCCTCTATTCTTTTCGATGTTATTTTAACAAACCTTTGGTGCTCAAATGACTTTGCGAACCGCCCGCGAGCGGATTGTTCAGGTATGCGCCTATGAAATTGGTGCCTTTTGCCTCGCTGTCCCGCTTTATCCACTCGTTTATGGGGTGTCGTTTTTCACCGGTGCCCAACTCATGCTGATCATGGTGTTCGCCGAAGCGGGCTGCGGCTGCTTGCATGATATTGCCTTTGATCTTGCCGAATGGCGCTTGGCGCGGCGCAAGGCCGACCAGCGGCCTGCGCGGTGGCGTGTGGTGCATGCCGTCTCACGCGAGGTGGCGCTTTCACTGGTCTCGGTGCCGCTGATTTTAGTGTTTACTGGCTGCAGCTTGCTCGAGGCGCTGTTGATCGATTTCGGCCTGATGGCGCTGTACGTTCTCTACAACGGGCTGTTTTTCCGGCTGTACGACGGGCTGCGACCTGTGCGCGACGATCACGCGGCGGTCAGAGCGCCCGGTTGACCGCCTGTGCGCGACAGGGCAGATAGGGGGGAACGAAAGGCGACTGGATGCGCGAGGCCGATCTTTACCCCGACCTGAAAGCCTATCTTGAGGCGCAGGGATATGCCGTGAAGGCCGAGATCGGCGCCTGCGATGTGATGGCGCGGCGCGGTGACGAGCCTGCGGTGGTGGTCGAGATGAAAACCTCGTTTTCGCTGGCGCTGGTGATGCAAGGTGTGGCGCGTCAGGCGATGTTCGATGATGTCTATCTTGCGGTTCCGGTGGCGGAAAAGGGCTGGAAACGGCGCTACAAGGATATTGTGGCGTTGTGTCGGCGGTTGGGGCTTGGACTGCTCGCGGTAAAGATCGGCGCGGGGGTCGAGGCACATCTTGATCCTGGCCCCTACCAGCCACGCCGCGCGACGGCTCGGGCAGGGCGGCTGTTGCGCGAGTTTGAACGCCGCGTGGGCGATCCCAATACCGGTGGCACCACGGGTGTCACACGTATGACGGCCTATCGGCAGGATGCGCTGCGCTGTTTGGATGCTTTGGCGGCCGGCGCTTTGAAGGCCAGCGACGTGGCCAAAGCCGCCGCAGTCGGTCGGGCGCAGAGCTTGATGGCTGCGGATCACTATGGCTGGTTCGAGCGGGCGTCGCGCGGGGTTTATCGGCTGACACCCAAGGGGCAGGACGCGCTGATCGAGCATCAGGACGAAATCGCGCGCCTGATGTGCCAAACTCCGACAGAAGGGCCGACCGCATGACCCACCGCCTTGCCTTGCGGGTGTATTACGAAGACACCGACCTTGCTGGCATCGTGTATTACGCCAACTACCTGAAATTCATCGAGCGAGCGCGGTCGGACTGGGTGCGCGTCTTGGGAATCGATCAGCGGCAGTTGAAGGCAGAGGCAGGACTCGTTTTCGCCGTGCGGCGTCTGGTCGCTGATTATCTCAAGCCAGCCCTGTTCGACGATATGCTCGAGGTAGAGACGCGCCTAAGCGCGCTGGGCGGTGCCCGGATCGAACTGCTTCAGCAGGTCATGCGCGATGGGCAGGTGCTTTTTACCGCCGATGTCACCCTTGTCTGTCTGGACGCAGGCGGCAAAGCGGTGCGCCTGCCTGCAGCGGTGCGGGCGGCGTTTTCGTAAAGCGATTTCTTGCGCGCGCACGCCATTGTGTTGGCAATCCTCTTTAAACCTTGATAGAATCAAGGCAATAGGCGGTCAAAGAACCGCGACAACAAGAGCAGGCGTAAAACACATGGAAGCCACCGCTATGGCGCAAGAGATTGATTTCTCTATGCTCGCCTTATTCGCACGTGCGACATTCACGGTCAAAATCGTGATGATCCTGTTGATTGGAATGTCCTTTTGGTCATGGTCGATCATCATTCGCAAACACATATTGTTCCGAACAGCACGCGGCGAATCCACTGTGTTTGATCGTGCCTTTTGGTCAGGCGAGCCTTTGGACGAGCTGTTCGAAAAGATCGGGTCCGAACCGCAGGGACCGTCCGAAAAGATTTTCGCCTCTGGCATGCTGGAATGGCGGCGCAGTCACCGGCAGGATGGCGGGCTGATCGCGGGGGCGCAAAGCCGCATTGACCGCGCGATGGACGTGGCGATTGCACGCGAAAGCGAAGGCTTGAACAAAGGTCTGTCGTTCCTTGCCACAGTGGGCGCCACGGCGCCGTTCATTGGCCTGTTCGGCACGGTCTATGGCATCATGCACGCCTTTACCGAGATTGCCGCCAGCAAGAATACCGATCTTGCCACCGTCGCCCCCGGTATCGCCGAGGCGCTGATGGCCACGGGTATCGGGCTTGTGGCCGCGATCCCGGCGGTTATTTTCTATAACAAGCTGAATGCCGACAGCGAACATATCATCTCGGGTTACGAGGCCTTTGCCGACGAATTCGCGACGATCCTGTCGCGCCAGCTGGATTCTTGACCGATGGGCGCGGGGGTCGTCAAAAAGTCGGGCGGGGGCGGGCGTCGCAGGCGTCGCGGGTCCTCAGCTGCGATGGCCGATATCAACATCACGCCGTTTGTGGACGTGATGCTTGTGCTTTTGATCATCTTTATGGTCACGGCACCCATGCTGACCGTGGGCGTGCCGCTGGAGCTGCCAAAATCGGCGGCGGCAAGCCTGCCAACCGAGGCAGAGCCGCCGCTGACGGTGTCTTTGACTGCGGACGGTCTGGTGATGATCGAAACCACCGAAGTTCCCGAGGATCAACTGATCCCCAAGCTGCGCGCGATTGCTGACACGCGGAAATCCGACAAGATCTTTTTGCGCGCTGATGGCAACCTTCCTTATACCCGCGTGGCCGAAGTGATGGGCGCGCTGTCGGCGGGCGGGTTCAACAACATTGGCCTTGTCACCGATACGGGCGGCTCTGCGATGGGTGGCAACTAGAACGGCGATGGACAAAAGCCAAACCATCTCGGGCATCGGCCATGCGGTTGTGATCACCTGGATCGTTCTGGGGGACTGGCTGTTTGCGCCGCGCGAAGTGCCGCCACCGGATGCGGTACAGGTTTCGATGGTGTCGGAATCCGAGTTGCAGGCGATGATGGATGCGGCCCCCAAGACCGACCTTCCGCCGGCCGACACACCTGCAACCGAGCCCGCGGTCAAGCCGCCAGAGCCGGTTAAGCCTGTGCCGCCGACGCCTGCCCCCACGCCTGCACCACCGCCCAAACCTGCAGCGGACCCTGTTGCTGCGCCCGAACCGCCGCCCGAAGTGCCTGTAGCCCCCGATCCGCAGCCGATAGAAGCCCCGCCCGCTGTGGCGCCGATTGCCGCACAGGAACAGCCCGTACCGACACCGCCCAGCACCAAAAAGCCAAAGCCGCGCCCGATTGATCGTGTGGCCGTAGTGCCGGTTGAAAGCCCGGTAAAGACACCGGATGTCGCCGATCAGGTCGTGCCTGACGTGACCGACCAGCCCGCGCCGGATGCGCCTGTGGTGCCCGAGAAAAAACCGCCAGCCGCGCCGCAAGAGGCGACCACGCAAGTGGTGACCGAAGACAACACCGCCACCGACGCGCCGCAACTGGCCCCGACGACCAGCCGCCGTCCACAAACGCGCCCCGAAAAGCCGGTTGCACCCGTCAAGGTTGCCGCCGACAGTTCGGCCGCAGATGCTCAGGCCAAAGCCGACGCAAAAGCTGTGGCGGACGCGACGGCCGCAGCGGATGCTCAGGCGCAAGCCGAGGCCGATGCCGTCGCCGCAGCACTTGCTGCCGCTGCGGATACGGGCGGTGCGCAGAATGTGCCCGAAGGCCCGCCGATGAGCCAATCGGAAATCGAAGGCCTGCATGTGGCGATCAACAAGTGCTGGAACACCGGCACGATGTCGACCGAGGCGCTGAACACCACGATCCAGATCCGCGTCGAGATGAAAGAAGATGGCAAGCCCGACTATGCCAGCATCAAGATGACCGGCTTTAGTGGCGGCACTGAGGCCGCAGCGCAGGTGTCTTTTCAGGTTGCCCGCAAGGCCGTCGTGCTTTGTGGCAAGTCAGGCTATGATCTGGACCCCGCGAAATACGGGCAATGGAATGTGTTGAACATGACTTTTGACCCCAACGGAATGCGGTTGCGCTGATGGCTGCGTTTTTCCCCTTGTCGCATGTCGCGACCAAGACCAGACTTGGGCCAGAGCAGGCCACCAGAAACCCCGTGCGAAACGAGGACAGGATGACAAACTTCAAATCCCTTACTGCCGCCCTTTTGTTCGGGCTGTCCAGCCTGATCGGCGGGGCCGCACATGCAGAACTGACGCTGCCGCCCTTTACCGATGGTGTAATCGAGCCGATGCCGATTGCCGTGCCCGATTTTGTCGACGAGGGCGGCGCGGGGGATCTGGCGCGCAACATCGCAGCGGTGGTGGCCTCAGATCTGGCGGGGACGGGGCTCTTCGCCAATACGCCGAAAGAGGCCTATATCAGCAACATCACGTCGTTTGATGCGCCGGTTTCATATCCTGACTGGCAGGCGATCAACGTGCAGGCTCTGATCACAGGGGCTGTGCAGGCGGGTGGCGACCGGATTGTGGTCAAGTTCCGGCTGTTTGACGTGGCCACGGGTCAGCAGCAGGGCGACGGTCTGCAATTTGCCGGCACACCACAAAGCTGGCGGCGGATGGCGCATAAGGTGGCCGATGCGGTCTATAGCCGGATCACGGGTGAGGGCCCCTATTTCGACAGCCGCGTGGTCTTTGTGGCCGAGAGCGGCCCGAAGAACAAACGTCAAAAGCGTCTGGGCGTGATGGATTACGATGGCGCGAATGTGTCTTATCTTACAGACAGCTCGTCGATCGTTCTGGCGCCGCGCTTTTCGCCTTCGGGTGACCGCATCCTGTATACCTCTTACGCCTCGGGCTTTCCCGCGATCTATCTGATGGATGTCGGCAGCCTGCAAACCCGCAATTTGGGCGAATTGCCCGGCACGATGACCTTTGCGCCGCGTTTTTCGCCCGATGGCAACACAGTGGTGTTCAGCCTCGAGCAGGGCGGCAATACGGACATCTATTCGATGGATATCGGCTCGGGTCAGATGCGGCAGTTGACCAACGCGCCCTCCATCGAAACCTCGCCTTGTTTTAGCCCCGATGGCAGCCAGATCGTGTTTGAATCCGACCGCTCTGGCACGCAGCAGATCTATATCATGCCGGCGAGTGGCGGCGAGCCTGTGCGGATTTCCAACGGCAAGGGGCGCTATTCCACCCCTGTCTGGAGCCCGAGGGGCGATATGGTTGCCTTTACCAAGCAAAACGAGGGCCGCTTCCATATTGGTGTCATGAAAACCGATGGCTCGGAAGAACGGCTGCTCTCGGCCTCGTTCCTTGACGAAGGCCCGACTTGGGCACCAAATGGCCGCGTGATCATGTTTACTCGTGAAGGTGCGGGCGCGGGCGGGCAGGCCGGATTGATGTCGGTGGACATCACCGGGCGCAACCTGAGGTCGATCAAGACCGATGGTCCCGCCTCTGATCCGGCATGGTCACCACTTTTGCCCTGATCCCCTGCGCGCCGCCGATTCCCTTGGCGGCGCAAAGCTGTTATACCGGCTGAAATCGAGCACATAAGAATAAGGACAAACACATGTCTCTCGTCTCTAAATCCCTTCTCCTGGTCGTGGCCTTTGGTCTGGCCGCGTGTAATAACCCCAACCGCTATGGCGCGGGCGGGGTCGGTGGTGCAGGTGCCAATGGAGCCAATGGCGGCGCCAATGGTGGCTATGTTGACACCAACGGCTTGGGCGATCCGTCCAACCCGCGCTCTATTGCGTATTTCAATCAGGCGGTTGGCGATCGCGTGTTGTTTCCGGTCGACCAGTCAAGCCTGACCGACGAGGCGCGCGGCGTGCTTGCACAACAGGCGCAATGGCTGCAAACCAACTCCGACTATGCCATCATCATCGAGGGCCACGCCGACGAGCAGGGCAC
This sequence comes from Pseudorhodobacter sp., assembly GCA_024642045.1. Classification (GTDB taxonomy): domain Bacteria; phylum Pseudomonadota; class Alphaproteobacteria; order Rhodobacterales; family Rhodobacteraceae; genus Cypionkella. Next base: position 46,857 of record JAHEBX010000004.1, read on the forward strand.
ACGAGAGTATAACCTTGCGCTTGGCGCGCGTCGTGCAGCCTCGGTTCAGAACTATCTGATCAGCCAAGGCGTGCCCGCCAGCCGGATGCGCACCATCTCTTATGGCAAGGAACGGCCGATCGAGATCTGCTCGGAAGAGGCCTGCTATGCCAAAAACCGCCGCGCCGTTACCGTTTTGTCCGCTGGCCTCGGCTCGTAATCCCTATTGCCCTAAACGGGCCGCCCAATAAAGGAAATCAAGATGTCTTATGCAGTAAAGGCCCTTCTGATCGTCGCAGCGCTGGGCCTTTCGGCTTGCGCCAAAAAGCCCGGTCTGAATGATGGCGCAATGAATGGCGGCAACAATGCTGCGCAATATGGTGCCTTGGGCGACCCGTCAGACCCACGCTCGATTGCCTATTTCAACCAGACGGTCGGAGACCGTGTCCTGTTTGCGGTGGATCAGTCCACCATCTCGGACGAAGGGCGTGGCACCTTGTCGGCGCAGGCGCAGTGGCTGACGGCAAACCCCGACTATGCCGTTATCATCGAAGGCCATGCCGACGAGCAGGGCACGCGCGAGTATAACCTTGCGCTTGGCGCGCGTCGCGCCGCTGCCGCACAGAACTATCTGATTTCGCAGGGTGTTCCCGCGAGCCGCATGCGTACGATTTCCTATGGCAAAGAGCGCCCGATCGAGATTTGCTCGGAAGAGGCCTGCTATGCCAAGAACCGCCGTGCGGTGACGGTGCTGTCGATGGGCGCGGGGTCGTAATCTGATGCGCGCGCTGGTCTTTGCCCTCGCACTGCTGCCGCTGCCTGCTTTGGCGCAGGACAAGGCGCAGACATTGGCTGATGTGAAAACCGAACTCGGCCAGTTACAGGCCGATTTCAATGCGCTGAAGGCCGAACTTGTCACCACTGGCGCGATGCAGTCAGGTGCTGCGGGCGGCGACGCCTTGCAGCGGCTGGATGCAATCGAGGCGGCGCTGACACGGCTGACCAGCAAATCCGAAGAGATCGAGTTAAAGGTCAACCGCGTGGCCAGCGACGGCACGGCGCGGATTGCCGATATGGAGTATCGCATCTGCGAGCAGACCGAGGGATGCGATCCGGGCAATTTGCCGGCCACGCCGCCCTTGGGGAGCGACACGACAGCCGGTGCTGCGGTCCCCGCTGCGGCCGCTCCGGCTGCGGCCGCGACGGCTGCTGACACCGGACCTGAATTGGCCATTGGCGAAAAGAGCGATTTTGACCGGGCCAAGGCGGTGCTCGGTCAAGGTGACTTTCGCGGCGCCGCGGACCTCTTTAAGACCTTTACCGAATCCTATCCTGGCTCACCGCTGACCCAAGAAGCGCAGTATAGCCGGGGCGAGGCGCTGCGGCAGGCGGGCGATATCGCCGAAGCCTCACGCGCCTATCTGGATGCGTTTTCGGGCAAACCCGATGGCCCGTTTGCGCCGCAAGCCTTGCTGAAACTGGGGCAGGGCCTTGGCGATCTGGGCCAGAAACAAGATGCCTGCGTGACGCTGGGCGAGGTCGTGAACCGCTTTATGGGCACCACCTCGGCGACCGAAGCACAGGTGTCGATGCAGGGACTTGCGTGCCAGTAGGCGAAAATCCCTATGATTGGTTGCAGCAGATGGGAGAGGACTTCCATCTGCTTTTTAATGTGGCGATGGTCTTTGGCTATGGCGACGATCATGCGGGCGAGACACCGGCGCGATCTGGACCGATTGGAATCGCGGTTTCAGGCGGCAGCGACTCGCTTGCCATGTTGCATTTATTTGCAACCGACGCTGCGCGAATGGGTGGCAGGCTGAAGGCCGTCACGGTCGACCATGGCCTGCGACCCGAGTCTGCAGCAGAAGCGGAGCAGGTTGGCCAGATCTGTGCGCGGCTTGGCGTGCCGCATCGGGTATTGCGCTGGCAGCATGGCGGTGTCGAGGGCAATCTGCAGGATCAGGCGCGGCGCGCGCGCTATGGGCTGATCGGCGCATGGGCGCGGGCAGAGGGGGTTGCGGATGTGATGATCGGCCATACGGCGGACGATCAGGCCGAGACCTTTCTGATGGGCCTGGGCCGTGCGGCGGGTTTGGATGGACTGACAGGCATGCGTACGCACTGGGTGGCTGATGGCGTGACGTTTTGGCGGCCTTTGCTGGGCCTGAGCCGTGCCGAGCTGCGGGCCTTCTTGACGCGCCATCGCGTGGACTGGATTGACGACCCTTCCAACGAGAACGACCGCTTTGTTCGGATCAAGGCGCGTCGGGTTCTCCAAGCACTGAAACCGTTGGGTGTCACGGTGGACCGGCTGAATGAAACGATCCGCCACCTTGCGCAGGCTCAGGAGGGGCTGCGCGTCGCCACCTTGCAAGCTTGGGATCGCCTTGGCCGCGAAGAAGCGGGCGCGCTGCATATCGGGCAACCCGAATTCTTGCAGCTGGGCTGGGAGGTGCAACGGCGCATTCTGTTGGCCGCGATCCACTGGCTTGCCAATGATGATTATGCACCACGGGGGCGCAAGCTCGCAACGCTTCAGGCATCCATCGCGCAGGGTCGAGATGCAACTTTGAACGGGTGCCGTTTTCGCATCAAAGAACAAACACTGTCGGTTTACCGCGAACCGAAAGCCGTCAAGAGCCTCGAAGGCCCGACCACAGACGTCTGGGACAGGCGCTGGCAAATGAGCGGTCCTCATGCGCCCGGTTTGCGCCTTCGCGCGCTAGGCGTCGAGGGCTTGGCTGCGATCAAAAACTGGCGTGAGGTGCAAATCCCACGCGATGCGCTGTTGGTCAGCCCCGCAATCTGGCAAAATGAAAGGCTTATTGCCGCACCCTTGGCCGGATTTTCTCAAGGTTGGCAGGCGAAACTGCGCGTTAGCCTAAATGAGTCGATCATATCGCATTGAACCCTGCTGACTTATCTCTATCTTATGCACATCCGCCATCGGGGCCAGACCGGCCCCCAAGGCCAATAAATACGGAGAGCTTCGTGGGTAACGCACGAAACATTGCATTTTGGGTCGTCCTTTTTCTGCTGATCCTTGCACTATTCAAGATGTTCGATCCCTCGGCGGCGACCAGCGCTGGCACAAGTGTGCCCTATTCTGATTTCATCGAGCGGGTGGACGCGGGCAACGTGGCCGCTGTCACGGTTGATGGTGAGAATCTGGGTGTGACGGCCAAGGACGGGTCGAAATATGTGGTGGTAGCGCCCAAGGATGACAAACTGGTTGACCGGCTGATCACCAAGAGCGTTGAAGTGCGCGCGAAAAGCCAAGAGCAGTCGGGCATCTTCTCGCTGATCTCGCTTTGGCTGCCCTTTATCGTGCTGATCGGTATCTGGATTTTCTTTATGAACCGGATGCAGGGTGGCGGCAAAGGCGGGGCGATGGGCTTTGGCAAATCGCGCGCCAAGCTATTGACCGAAAAGCAGGGCCGCGTGACCTTTGACGACGTGGCTGGTATCGACGAGGCCAAGGAAGAGCTGGAAGAGATCGTCGAATTCCTGCGCAACCCGCAGAAGTTCAGCCGCTTGGGCGGTAAGATTCCCAAAGGCGCGCTGCTTGTTGGCCCTCCGGGCACGGGTAAGACGCTGCTGGCACGCGCAATTGCCGGCGAGGCCGGTGTGCCGTTCTTTACCATCTCGGGTTCGGATTTCGTGGAAATGTTCGTCGGCGTCGGTGCAAGCCGCGTGCGCGACATGTTCGAACAGGCCAAGAAAAACGCCCCCTGCATCGTGTTTATCGACGAAATTGACGCCGTGGGTCGTGCGCGGGGCGTCGGTATTGGCGGCGGCAATGACGAGCGGGAACAGACGCTTAACCAACTTTTGGTCGAAATGGATGGTTTTGACGCCAATGAGGGTGTGATCATCGTTGCGGCGACCAACCGCCGCGATGTGCTTGACCCGGCGCTGCTGCGCCCCGGACGGTTTGACCGCCAGATCCATGTGCCGAACCCTGACATCCGTGGCCGTGAAAAGATCCTGTCGGTCCACGCGCGCAAGGTGCCTTTGGGCCCCGATGTCGATCTGCGCATCATCGCACGCGGTTGCCCCGGCTTTTCGGGCGCCGATCTTGCGAACCTTGTGAACGAAGCCGCGCTGATGGCGGCGCGTGTTGGCCACCGCTTTGTCACGATGAACGACTTTGAACAGGCCAAAGACAAGGTGATGATGGGGGCAGAGCGCCGCTCGATGGTGCTGACGGCCGAGCAAAAGGAAATGACCGCCTATCACGAATCGGGCCATGCGATTGTGGGCATGGCTTTGCCGAAATGTGATCCGGTCTATAAGGCGACGATCATCCCGCGGGGTGGCGCCTTGGGTATGGTGATGAGCCTGCCGGAAATGGACCGTCTGAACTGGCACAAGGATCAGTGCAAGGAACGCATTGCCATGACCATGGCTGGCAAAGCTGCCGAGATCATCAAATGGGGCGAAGACTCGGTGTCTAACGGTCCATCGGGCGATATCCAGCAAGCCTCGAGTCTGGCCCGAGCAATGGTTTTGCGGTGGGGAATGTCGGATAAGGTCGGCAACATCGACTATGCCGAGGCGCATGAAGGCTATGCGGGCAACACGGGCGGGTTCTCGGTTTCGGCGGAGACCAAGACGATGATCGAGCAAGAGGTCAAGAACCTGATCGACGAAGGTTATGAAACCGCGCGTCGGATATTGCTGGAAAAGTCGGTGGAATTTGAGCGCCTTGCCAAGGGTCTGCTTGAGCATGAAACGCTGACCGGCGACGAAATCCGCAAGATCGTCGCGGGCGAGGCACTGGACGATCCCGATGATGACAAGGGCGGTGACAAAGGCGGCACCTCTGGCGTCATTGCCATCCCGAAGACGCGTGCGCGCAAGCCCAAGATTGCCCCAGAGGCGCCGGAGCCCACCGCGTGAGCGTCAAGCGCCCAGAAACTGATTGGAACCCCGAGGCCTACGCAAGGTTTCGGGGTTTGCGTTTGCGCCCTGCACTTGATCTGTTGGCACAGGTCGAGGTTTTACCGCACGGCCCGGTGGTGGATCTGGGCTGTGGCGATGGGGCCGCTGCGGCAGCGCTGTCGGCGCTCGCTGAGGGTGAGCTGATCGGTGTCGATCAGTCGCCAGCCATGTTGGCCAAGGCCAAAGGCTATGATCAATTGATCGAGGCCGATATTGAGCGCTGGCTGCCCAAGGTGCCACCTGCGCTGATTTTTTCCAACGCGGCGCTGCATTGGTTGCCGGATCACGCCAGCCTGATGCCTCGGCTGGCCGCGATGCTCGCGCCGGGCGGCATGCTGGCGGTGCAGATGCCGCGTCAGTTCAACGCGCCTTCGCATCGGTTCTTGCGCGATATTGCGGCGGCAATGTTCCCGGACCGGTTTGACACGACGGGCTATGTGCCGCCGGTGCAAAACGCCGCCGACTATTGCGCCTTGCTCCGGCCACTAGGGGCGGTGAATGCCTGGGAAAGCGAATACGTTCAGCAGTTACCGGCCGATACTGCCATGCATCCGGTGCGCGCCTTTACCGCCTCGACCGCCATGCGACCCATCGTGGAAAAGCTGAGCGAGGCTGAGCAGGTCGATTTTTGTGCCCGCTATGATGCAGCGCTTGCGGCGGCCTATCCATTGCAGGCCGACGGTTCGGTCTTGTTCCCGTTCCGGCGGGTGTTCTTTACGCTCAAGACGCTCAAGGTCTGAGATGCCAGTCTTGAAACCCACCAATTTTGTCGGCACCGTTACCTGGCTTGGGCGCGTCGGCGAAGGGCTTGCGTCGGCCCCCGCAGATCAGCTGGACGCCGGGCTTGACGGCGTCGTGGGCGAAAAACATGCGGGCCTGACCCGTGCGTCCTGCAGCCGTGTGACATCGCAGTATTCCAAAGGCACCGAGATCCGCAACACGCGGCAGTTTTCGTTGCTTGCGGCCGAGGATCTGGTTGCCATTGCCACCGCGATGGGGCTGGCCAGCCTGTCGCCTGCCCTGCTGGGCGCATCAATGGTGATCGCGGGCATCCCCGATTTCAGCCATGTTCCCCCGGGCTCGCGGCTGCAGGCGCCTTCGGGTGCCACGCTGGTGGTCGATCTGGAAAACCGCCCCTGCACCTTGCCCGCCCGCGAGATCGAGACAGCGCACCCCGGCTTTGGTGCCGCCTTCAAGCCTGCCGCCAAGGGGCGTCGTGGCGTCGTGGCATGGGTCGAACGCGCGGGCATCTTTCGCTTGGGCGACCGCATCCGCCTGCACATTCCCGATCAGCCCGTCTGGGCGCATCTTGCTGCGGCGCGGCGCGGCTGACAGGTTTCACAGGCGAACCCAAAGGTTCCGATCGGAAACTCCTGCTGGCGATTTTGCGTCGGGAGGCGTCGCAAAAGGTCATTCTGTCGCAGGTCGGCTGGGGTATCACCTCGGCAACGGGATAAAACTGCCCCGAGGGAGAGAACCATGGCCTTTAAGACCGATATCGAGATTGCACGCGAAGCCAAGAAGAAGCCGATCATGGAGATTGGCTCCAAGCTGGGCATCCCCTCGGAGCATTTGCTGCCCTACGGCCATGACAAGGCCAAGGTCAGCCAGGAATTCATCAAGTCGCTGGCGAGCAAAAAAGACGGCAAGCTGATCCTCGTGACCGCAATCAACCCGACGCCTGCGGGCGAGGGCAAGACCACGACAACCGTGGGTCTGGGTGATGGTCTGAACCGTATCGGCAAAAAGGCTGTGATCTGTATCCGCGAGGCAAGCCTTGGGCCGAACTTTGGCATGAAGGGCGGCGCTGCGGGTGGCGGTATGGCGCAAGTTGTGCCGATGGAAGAGATGAACCTGCACTTCACCGGCGACTTCCACGCGATCACCTCGGCGCACAACCTGCTGTCGGCGATGATCGACAACCACATCTATTGGGGCAACGAACTGGGGATCGACGCGCGCCGCGTGGTTTGGCGTCG
>JAHEBX010000090.1 GCA_024642045.1 Pseudorhodobacter sp.
GGGAAGATTTTTCATCCCGCTCCCCTAGCACGAGATCGGCGCGCCTAAAAGCCCGACGTTACCGCCCAAGCGCCGCGGCAAGCCCTTCAAAGCTTGGCAAAATCAGGTCCGGCGCGGCGGCGTTTGGATACAGCACTTGGCCCTTTCGCGCGATAAACACGGTTTTCAAACCGACCCGTTTGGCCCCGGCCAGATCCCAGGCATGACAGGCAACCATCGCGACTTCGGCGGCCTCAAACCCCAAAGCCGTCAGCGCATGCCGATAAGGGCGCGGGTCGGGCTTAAACGCACGGACCTCTTCGACGCTGAACACTCGCTCGAAATACTGCGCGATGCCTGCATGCTGAAACTGCGCCGCCAGAACCTCGGCGGCACTATTGGCCAGCACAAACAGCCGATAGCCTGCCGCGCGCAACTCTTGCAGCGCGGGGATGACGTCGGCATGGGGCGGCATGACCCGAAACGGCGCTTGCACGGCGGCCTCTGCCTCGGCACGGCTGAGCGAGACACCTTGTTTTTGCGCGATCATCATCAGCGTCGCGACACCGATCTCGGCAAAGTCGTGGTAATTGTCAGTTAGCGTATCGACTAACGAATAGTGCAGCAAAGTGGTAAACCATAGCGAAAGCAAATCTTCGCGCCCACCCAACGCGGCCCCGACCGAAGCCCGCAGCGGCGCCAGATCAAGCGTGGTTTCATTGATATCAAAGAACACCGCCTTGAGTGTCATCGGTGCAACCCTTCCCTCTGTCAGCCAATCCAGTTCCGGCACCGAGCCGGCTGCAAACCTGCGGCTACCCCCCCGCGGCCGCCCTACCCGCCCAAGCCCCAGTCGCCCAAGCGCCCGTCAGCAGATAGCCGCCCGTCGGGGCCTCCCAATCCAGCATCTCGCCACAGACGAAAACGCGCGGGATCGCCCGCAATTCCAGCCCGTCGGTCACGGCGGCCTGCGTCACGCCGCCCGCGACAGAGATCGCCTCGTCGATGGGGCGTGGTCCCGCCAGCCGCATCTCCAGCCGCTTGACCGCCACAGCCGGTGACAGCCCACGCCCGAACTCCATCACCAGAGCCACTGCTGCAGGCGTCAGGCCCAACTTGCGCAGCTTGTTCACCAAGGTTTCGGAGGCTTTCATCCGCGCCAATCGCTCCGCCACCTCCTCGCCCGAAACATCCGGCATCAGATCAATCGCCAGACGCCCGCCCTCGCGCAGCGACCTGGACACCGCATAAATCCCGCCACCCTCGACCCCGCGCGCCGAGATGATGAACTCGCCCCTTTCGACCTGATCGCCGACGTTCAGAGCCGCGCCCTTGATCGCCGCGCCAAAATGCTTGGTCATATGCGGCGACCAGTCCACCGAAAAACCCATATTCGCAGGGCGGAACGGCGCCACTTCGACACCTCGCGCGACCAGCCACGGCACCCAAGCCGCATCCGATCCCAGTCGCGCCCAAGACGCCCCACCCAGCGCCAGAACCGTCACCGCAGGTTGCAAAACCTGCGGCCCCTCGGGTGTCTCAAAGGCAAAGCCTTCGCCTTCAAATCCGACCCAGCGCCAGCGCGAGCGCAGTTCTACCCCCGCCGCCGCCAACCGGGACAGCCAGGCCCGCAGCAAAGGCGAGCCCTTCATCGTGCGCGGAAACACCCGATCAGACGAGCCGGTAAACACCTCCTGCCCCAATCCCCGCGCCCAGATCATCACCTGCGCGGGGCCAAAGGCCTCGATCATCGGCGCCAGCCATGTGTCGCGATAGGCCGCGATGAACGCGTCGCGCTCTTCGTCCTTGGTGATGTTCAGGCCCGACTTGCCCGCCATCAGAAACTTGCGCGCCGGCGAGGGTTTGGCTTCGCAGACGACAACCCGTCGCCCCGCGCGTGCCAATTCTTCGGCTGCCATCAGCCCCGCAGGACCCGCACCGATCACCAAAGCATCACACATTGCGCATCTCGATCACCCGACGCGGATAGGGGATCTCGATCCCCTCTGCCTTAAGGGCATTCCAGATCGCAAACAGCACCTTGCTTGCGTATTTATTCTTGCCGTCGTCAATGCCGTTGACCCAGTATTCCACCGCAAAATCGACCGAGCTTTCGCCAAAGCCGCGCAATTCACAATCTGGCCCGTCGGGCGCGTGGAGCACAAAGGGCAAGGTTGCCACCGCCGCTTCGATAATGGCAGGCACGCGGTTGATATCGGTCTCGTAGGCCACCGAAAACGCGGCCTCATAACGGTTGGCCGAGCCCTGATCCGAGTAATTCACCACACGGCTGGTGATGAAATGCTCGTTCGGCACCACGATCCACTTACCGTCGAAGGTCTCAAGGATACAGGACCGCGCCGTCATCTTGACAATGGTGCCGGCCTCGCCGCCATCCAGAGTGACATAATCGCCAACCGTGGTCTGGCCCTCCAGCAACAGGATAATGCCCGAGATGAAGTTGGCTGCGATCTGCTGCAACCCCAGCCCGATCCCTACGCCCAACGCCCCCCCCAGAACCGCGACCGCGGTCAGGTCGATCCCCATGATGCTCATCAGCAGCAAGAAGGATGCGCCGAAAATCACCACCTCGATTGCCTTGACAGCCAACTCGCGCGTGGCCGGGCGCAGGTCGTTTTGCGACTTGATATACCCCGCCGACTGCCGGTTCGACCAAGACCCAAGCCAGAACAGAAGGCTGCCCGCAATCACCCCGCGCAACAGCGCCATGACGGAAAAGCGGATATTGCCCAGCGCCACGATCGTCTCGTCCAGCCGCTGGGTGATCACCTCTAGCAAGCCAACCATATAGAGAGCGGCGACGGGGATCAGCACATATTTTCCCAAGATTTTCAGGAAGCTGTCGGTCAAAACCTCGGCGACAAAACCGCGCGCGGCAAGGAAAAGGAACACCCGCTTGCCAAAGGCAATCACCTCGCCCGAGCCGAACATCTGCCGCGTCACCTGTTCGCCAGCTGCTGTAAAGGCATAGGCGGCCAGTGGCAGCAAAAGCGGCAGAAACCGCAGCGCAAAGCGGCGCGCGGTGGCCAGCAGACCTTTTGCCTCGCCCGGATCTATACTGCGGCGCATCATCGGCACCAGTCGCGCAGCCAGCAGGCGGGCTGCAAGATAGGCTACGACCAAAAGCGCAAACTGCGACCATGCGGCGGGCGAGATGAGCCAGCCCATCGCAATATCGCCGGCTTGGGTCAGCCAGCCCATCATCTTGATAACGATTTCAGATTGCTGTTCCATGGTCCCCATCTGCCCCAAAGCCTTGCGCCAAGCTGTGTCAAAATTCGCCTTGGGACACAAGCCGCTGCTGACCTGCCTGCGCCCCTTGGCCCAAGGGCATGCCAAAAAGCCTGCATCCTTCCCCGCGTTCAGCGGGCTTAGATCATCGCCTTGATTGCTGCCGCGTGGCCCGGCTTGGCCGCAAGCGTGTCTGCAACAAGCCCTCGTGCCGCCTCCATCAGACTTTGGGGCTCGATGATGCGGTCAATCAGACCCCAGGCCAACGCCTCCTCAGCCTCGATTCTGGCGCCGCCCATCAGAATCATTTTGGCGCGAGCAGGCCCTACCAGCGCGGCTAAGCGCTTTGGATCCGAGCGTTGCGGCAGAAATCCAAGCCGCATCACCGGATAAAAGAACTTGGCCGAAGGCACAGCAATGCGCAGATCACAAGCCAGCGCCAAACCCATCGCGCCGCCCGCTAGCGTGCCATTCAGTGCAGCAATCGTCAGGCAAGGCAGTGCGGCAAGCGCACCCGAAACCCGCTCCCACACCGGGTCCGCGCCCAATCCCACCTGCATCTCGTCCAGATCGGCGCCCGCAGAAAAGACTTTGCCCGCGCCCGTGACGATGACCGCGGCAGGCACCGGTCCGGCCAAAGCCGCTTCGATTTGGCCAAGCATCGCCGCGGTCAGCGCGTTCACCTTGTCAGGACGGTTGAGTGTCAGGACAAGCAATCCGTCTTCGCGCGCAAGCTCGATCATTTGACCAAGCCGACCGCGCGCTGCACCACATCCTCACGCAACGACACATCGCGCCCCAGCCACGGGTCCGCCGCAGCGCTGCACATCCAGACCAACGTTTTCGCAGGCCACTCCGCCGCGATGTGAGCCGAGGGTGCAAGCTGGCTGACAGGGTTGACGCCCGAGGCGCGAATTTTAACCTGCATCTCGGTCGCTACGGTGCCGGGTGAAAGACCCAACACGCGTATGCCACGCGCAGCTTCTTCCAAATGACCCACCCGCGTCAGCATCAGGGCCGCCGCTTTGCTTGAACAATAGGCGCCCCACCCCACCAACGGATTGACCGCAGCCCCGGACGAGACGTTGATGATCGTGCCTGACCGTTTCTTGCGCATGTGCGGCAGAACAGCGCGCATGCCATGGAAGACGCCATTCAGATTGATCTGGACAGCGCGGGCAAATTCGGCGGGATCTGCCTGAGCCAGTTGCGCGATCGGCTCGATCACACCCGCATTGTTGATCAGCACATCCACGGCGCCGAACCTTGCCAAGACAGCCGCAATCGCGGCTTCGACCTGGGCGAAATCACCCACATCACAGGTATGTGCCAGAACATCACCGCCCAATTCGGCCGCCAACTGCTCAATCTCGGGCCCCGAACGCGCCAGCAGGGCAAGCTTTGCGCCCTCTTTGGCAAAGGCCCGCGCCGAGGCTGCGCCAATTCCGCGACTGGCCCCTGTGATGACAACCACTTTACCTTGCATCCCGCACCCTCCTTCGCGTCGATAACAAATCCGACAGTTTCTTGTAGATCCCATCAGAAGCCCTTGACCGCCCTGATGCAAGTGCGGATGCTATTGTTCATTATTTCACTCCGAAAGGCCAAATTATGAAACATGCATTTCTGGCAGGATCGACTGCAGCAATTGCGCTTTTTGCGGGCAGTGCCGGCTTTGCCGCTGTTACGCCCGAAGATGTCTGGGCCAACTGGCAAGCGATGGCCTCCACGGCAGGGCAGACCATTGCGACCACAGATGTCAGCCGTAACGGTAATGCTCTTGTCATCTCGGGGATGACCATGGGCTATGAGAGCGACAAGGGAAGTTTTTCCAGCTCGATTGATCAGATTACCCTCACCGAAAACGGCGATGGCACCGTCGGTGTGCAGCTGTCCGACAGCTATCCGATTCTGATTAAGTCGCCGGCCATGGCAGGTGTTGAAGGGTCCAAACCCGTCGACATGAAGATCACCATAACGCAGCCAGGCTTGGTTGCGACCGCAAGCGGCTCTCCCGACGCGATCAGCTATGCGTTCAGGGCGCCCACGGTTGAGGCCAAGCTTGAATCGATCAACGGCGTGGACAGCTCGGTGATTGATCTGACGGTGGATGCGACGTTCAGCAATTTGGCCGCCAACTATGTCGTTGATGGCCCCGCCGAAAAAAAGCAGGTCAAAAGCACTTTTACCGCGGACAAGCTGTCGATTGCCGCGGCTGGCAAGGATGCCGAGAAAAACACTGACTTCAACATGACCGCCGACATTGATGGGCTTGCTGGCGACTCCAGCGGCACGATGGTCAATATGAAAGACATGGGCAAAGCAATTGCCGCTGGCTTTGCCGCACGCTCGACACTGAACTATGCCGGTTCCAAAGTGGATGTGACCGCGAACACAGACGGCAAACCGACCCATGTCACTGCAACAAGCGGCGAAGGCGGTATCAGCGTCGCGATCGACAACACGCATCTGCAATACGGTGGATCGGCCAAGACCGTAGCTATGAGCATGTCCAGCCCCGACATTCCTTTGCCGCAGGTTGATCTGAGCTATGAAGAGGCGGCCTTCAACCTAGATATTCCGACCGCGAAATCCGACACACCTTCGGATTTTGCTCTATTGACCAAGCTCGTTGGGTTCAATGTCTCTGAACCGATCTGGGGCATGATCGACCCAACCGGTGCTTTGCCGCATGACGGGGCCACGATTATTCTGGATGCCAAGGGCAAGGCGACCCCGAAAACCGACCTCTTTGCTCAGATGGAAACAGGCGCGCCCGGCACTGCGCCCAGCGGCGAGTTGAATGCGCTGGATCTGAGCGAGATCAAGCTTTCGATTGCAGGGGCAGAGCTGACCGGAAACGGCGCGTTGACCTTCGACAATACGGACATGACCACCTTTGATGGCGTGCCCGCGCCGACGGGCAAGATCGATCTGAAACTGACCGGCGCAAATACGCTGCTCGATAAGATCGTCGCGATGGGCTATCTCAAGCCCGAAGACGTGATGGGCTATAAGATGATGGCAGGCATGTTCACCAATTCGGCGCCAGACAAAGACGAGCTGACCTCGTCACTGGAATTCAAAGACAAGGGCTTTTACGCCAACGGTCAGCGCCTGAAATAAGCGCGCAGCAAAGCCTTAGGCCGCCCGGTTGGATTCGGGCGGCTTTTGAATTTGCGTGCCTTCTCCCGATAGACCTTGAATCTGACCGTAAAAGCATGACTTTGAGGGCAGATATCGCAAAGGATTTGCCATGACCCGCCTTGCCTCGCTGACCCAAGCCCTGCTCGATGCCGCCAAGGCGGCGGGGGCAGAGGCAGCTGATGCGATGGCGCTGTCGGGTATTTCGCAAAGCATCGACATCCGTGCAGGCGCGCTAGAGCAAGCCGAACGTTCCGAAGCCACCGAGATCGGGTTGCGGGTGCTGATGGGGGGGCGTCAGGCCTGCGTTTCCGCTTCTGACACCTCGCCCGCCACGCTGGTGCGGCTGGCCGAGCGTGCGGTTGCAATGGCGCGCGAGGCGCCCGTTGATCCCTATGCTGGCCTCGCCAGCGCTGATCAAATCGCCCGGAACTGGGATCTGGCAGCGCTGGAACTGGCCGAAGACGCGCCCGAACCCACCGCCGCCATGCTGGAGGCCAAGGCGCGCGAGGCCGAAGCCGCCGCGATGGCGGTCAAAGGCATCACTCAGGTCGAGGCCTCTGCGGGGTATGGCCGCCGTCAGGTCCATATGGCTGCCTCGAACGGCTTTGCTGGCGGATACGAGCGCAACTCTCATTCGGTGTCCGCCGTGGCTTTTACCGGTTCCGGCACGGGGATGGAGCGGGATTACGCTGGCGAAGGCCGCATCTTTGCCGCCGATATGCCGGGGGCTGCGGGCATCGGCGCTTTGGCGGCAGAACGCGCGCTGGCCCGCGCTGGTGCCACCCAGCCCAAGACCGGCACCTATCCTGTGCTTTTCGACGAACGGGTCGCCTCGTCGCTGATCGGTCATCTGACCAGTGCCATCAATGGTGCGGCCATTGCGCGCGGTCAGTCTTGGCTGCTCGACGCCCTTGGCAGTCAGGTGTTGCCTGCGCATCTTTCGCTGATCGAAGATCCGCTGCGCCCGCGCATTTCCGGCTCGCGTCCGTTTGACGGTGAAGGCCTGCCCTCGGCCCGCCGCATGGTGGTGGAAAACGGTGTGCTTCTGGGCTGGACGCTTGATCTTGCAACGGGGCGCAAGCTGGGAATGGCCAGCACAGGCAACGCCGCGCGCGGCACCTCTGCCCCTCCCACACCCTCGGCCTCGAACACCGACCTGACCTTGGGCACAGCCAGCCGTGACGATCTGATCCGCGATATGGGCACCGGGCTGTTGATTACGTCGATGATCGGTTCGACCATCAACCCGAATACGGGTGACTATTCGCGTGGGGCTTCGGGGTTCTGGGTGGAAAACGGCCAGATCATGTATCCGGTGAACGAATGCACCATCGCGGGCAATCTGCGCGAGATGCTGTTGCGCATCATCCCCGCCAATGATGCCCGCCCGCATCTGTCAACCCGCGTGCCCAGCCTTTTGATCGACAGGATGATCCTTGCCGGCGCATGACCTTGCCCTTTTGACCCATGCCGCAAGAGCCGCTGGCGAGATCGCCATGCGGTTTTGGCAAAACACGCCCACCACTTGGGAAAAGGGCGACCAAGGCCCGGTGACGGAGGCCGATATCGCCGTCAATGACATGCTCAAGGCCACCTTGCGCGCCGCCCGCCCCGATTATGGCTGGCTGTCCGAGGAGACGCCCGACAGCGCCGAGCGGCTGAAATGTGAGCATGTGTTCATCATTGACCCTATCGACGGCACGCGCGCCTTTATCGCCGGCGAGCGGAACTTTTCGCATTCGCTCGCCATCGCCTACCGTGGCGAGGTGGTGGCTGGGGTCGTCTATCTGCCAGCCAAGGACCAACTCTTTACCGCAAGCCTCGAAGGTCCCGCGCTTTGTGACGGCGAAGCAATCGCCCCCAGCCAAATCATGCTGACGGAAAGCGCCAAAATATTGACACCAAAAGCAAATCTGGACAGCGACTACTGGCAGGGCAGCCCACCGCAATTTCAACGCAGCTTTCGCACCTCGCTGGCCTATCGGCTGTGCCTGGTGGCCGAGGGCCGCCACGACGGGATGATGAGTTTTCGCAACACTTGGGAATGGGACATCGCTGCGGGCAGTCTGATCGCGACGCGCGCAGGGGCCAAAGTGACCGACGGGCGCGGAAACCCGCTGCGGTTCAACAATCCATCGCCCCAGACAGCGGGCGTTCTGGCGGCTGGCCCTGCCCTGCACGGCGAACTTGTCGCCCGCCTGAAAGCATAAGGCCGCCCGCAGGCGGCCCTATGTGAATTTGCGTTCCGTTACTTTTTCTTCGGCGGCACGAACCGTTTCGAGGTATCGGCCGCGCGAGGTGCCGTGGGCTTGGCTTTGCCAAAACTCTTGCCCTCTGCGGAATGCGACTTGAACCCTGCGGCCTTACCGGGCTTGCCTTCACCGCCGCCGTGCGACTTGAACCCAGCCGAGCGTGGTGCCGGCTTGGCCGAACCTTCGGCGCGCGGCGCATAGGGCTTGCGCTCACTGTCATCGCGCTTGGCATAGGGCTTGGCTGCGCTCTCGGCGCGGGCGGCGTAGGGTTTCTTATCGCCAAAGGCGGGCTTTTCACTGCGCGGCGCATAGGGTTTGCGGTCACCGTCGTCACGCTTGGCATAGGGCTTTTTATCGCCAAAGGCAGGCTTATCGCCGCGCGGGGCATAGGGCTTCTTGTCACCATACGCAGGCTTGTCGCCGCGTGGCGCATAGGGCTTCTTCTCGCCATAAGCGGGCTTTTCGGCACGAGGCGCATAGGGCTTGCGCTCGCCATCCTCGCGCTTGACATAAGGTTTGCGCGGCGTCGGAGCCTCGGCGGGTGGCGCATCATTGCCACGGATCGGATCATACCCATCCGCACGCGCCTCTTCGACCAGACGCGAAGGCTTTGGCACATAGGCCGCCTTTTCGCGCTTTTCATAAGGGGCTTTCTCGGCACGCGGCGCGCGCGGAGCCGCCGCTTTGCGCGGCGCACGCTCGGGGCGGTCCATCGAAGGCTCGCCCGCCATCCGTGCCATCACAACGCCGTTTTCCAACTCCAGCGACTGGCCGAACTTGCCTGCCAGACCCTCGGCAATCTGCACATAGGTCACTTCGGATTGCACACGGATCGCCCCGATCCCGTCCTTGGAAATCCCGCCGGCATCACAAATCTTGGGCAAAAGCCAACGCGCTTCGGCGCGACCTGTGTGGCCAACTGACAGCTCAAACCAGACCGAAGCGCCAAATTCGCTGCGCTCGCGCGGCGGGGCCGCATCGCGTGGCGCGGCGGTTTCCGACAGCACCTCAGGGGCTGAACGACCCGAGCGCCATGATTTCACATAGGCGGCGGCAATCTGCTCGGGACCAAAACGCTCGATCAACTTGGCAGCCATCTCCATCTCGTCGCTCAGATCCTGAGCAAAAACGGGATTCTCGAAAATGCGCAGATCGTCACGCGCCTGAACGTCATCGGCGGAAGGAGCCGCCCCCCATTCGGCCACAACCTTGGCACCCTGCAGCAAACGCTGAGCCTTTTTGAATTCCGACGGTGCCACGATCAGCGCCGACACACCCTTAGACCCCGCACGACCTGTCCGGCCAGAACGGTGCAACAGCGTTTCCGAATTCGACGGAAGATCCGCGTGAATAACCAATTCCAGACCCGGCAAGTCGATGCCGCGTGCAGCCACATCGGTCGCGATACAGACATTCGCCCGCCCATTGCGCAAAGCGGTCAGCGCGTTGGTCCGTTCCTGCTGGCTCAACTCACCCGACAGCGCCACGACTTTGAACCCGCGATTGCCCATGCGCGACATCAGATGATTGACGTTCACACGGGTTTTGCAGAACACGATTGCGGTTTGCGCCTCGTAGAACCGCAGCGCGTTGAAAATCGCATGCTCGCGGTCGCGCACGGCGACCGAAAAGGCGCGGTATTCAATATCAACGTGCTGCTTGGCCTCGCCCTGTGCGGCAATCCGCAGCGCGTTGTTCTGGAAATCTTCGGCCAGCTTGGCGATCTCTTTCGGCACTGTGGCCGAGAACATCAGCGTGCGGCGCTCTTCGGGGGCCGCGGCAAGGATGTATTCCAGATCCTCGCGAAAGCCGAGGTCCAGCATCTCGTCCGCTTCGTCCAAAACGGCGGCGCGCAGGCCCGACAGGTCCAGCGATTTGCGGTCGATATGGTCACGCAGACGGCCCGGTGTGCCGACAACGATATGCGCGCCACGATCCAGCGCGCGCTTTTCGGTGCGATAATCCATGCCGCCCACACAGGTGGCAATCTGCGCACCGGCCGAGGCGTAAAGCCACTCCAGTTCGCGCGCCACTTGCAACGCCAGTTCGCGCGTTGGTGCAATCACCAGACCTAGCGGCACATCTGCGTAAAGCAGACGGTCCGTTCCGCCCAGAATCTGGTCCGCCATCGCGATACCAAAGGCAACGGTCTTGCCCGATCCGGTCTGCGCCGACACCAGCAGATCGCGACCCTGCGCGTCTTCTGCCAAAACAGCCGTCTGCACAGCCGTCATTTTTTCATAGCCTTTAGCGGCCAAAGCTGCGGCCAAAGGCGCAGCAATTCCCAATTCGATCATTTCTTTTCCTGATGGGGGGCATCCATTTGATGCGCCCTTGAAGTACCATTGTATGCGGCACCTCATTCCCCATCGCAGAGCTGCCTCCCTGGCCTCTGCACCGGAACCCTTGGGCCGATCTGGGGCGCATACAGCGAATCGCCCCGGATGTATAGTCAAACGTCAGATCATCTTGATGGTGTCTTTGCCCACCGCCAGCATATAGCCGCGGCGCGCCACCGTTTTCACTAACAACTCGCTGACCATCTGATTGCCCAAGGCGTCGCGAAGCCGCTTGATCCGGGTGGCCCCCGCCGCCTCGTCGCAATCAGAGGCATCGCGCCCCGAGATCACGCCCTCAATCTGCGCGCCGGTCAAAACGTCATCATCCATCCGCGCCTCGGCCAATACCGACAGCGTTTCGATCGCAGCCTCGGTCAACGCAAACTCCATATCATTGATATAGACCGCCCGCGCCTCACGACTGATCAGAATAGACGACACCTGAATCCCCGACCGCTGGATCGCCGAAATCCGGCGGTTCAGCGCGATGATCGTCACAAGGAAAACCAGTGCGGCCACCATCAGCGCCGTGGCAAAAACCAACAGCACAAAGATCACCGAGCGATAGCTTTGCAGCACCTCGGAAAAGCTGGTGCCAGACTGCGCCAAAATCTCCAACAGCTTAATTTCCGCGCCGCTCGTCAGGTCCTTGTTATCAACGAAAAGCTTTTCGACCCGCGTGTTGAATTCGTTGGCATCCGGCAAGTTGATAAACAAAAAGACCGCCGCCGCGAGCAATATCAGCACGATGGCAGCGATCCCAAAGGCAACCACGCGATTGCCCGCCCTGAGGCTGTCAGTAGCGGAGGAAGTATTCTCCTGCACTCGCTTTCCTTTCGCTCAGACCTTCGGGCCCGAAGGTTGATATAACTGTCAGCAATGTCCAGCCACCTGCCGCCAGCCTCGGCGCCAATTCGCCTTTGGCGGCCTTGGCCGAGCAGGCTGCATCTGAAACCTGTGCCACCCCATAATGCAATCGCAGCGGGGCATCCTGCTTGGCCTTGTAATCTGCATAACATTCGGCGCTTGCAGGCAAGGCATAGCCCAAAGCAACCACCATCGCAAAGATAAGGCGCATCATCCTGCACACTCCTGTTCAACCTTTCGTCACCTTGGCCAAAGCCTTGGCGTTATTCAATATCCAAGGCGGTTTATAGGGCCGCTATCACATATCAACGCGCCGATATTGCTTGGCCAGGACCCGCCGCGACATGGTTTGCCCATCACCACGGGGCCGTCGACCCCGCCCCACAGGAAACAGGAGGCCGCCATGCACAAGAGCCAGCATTTCTCGGAAACCCTTGCCGAAACCATTCATATCACCGGCGATTACACGCCCGGCGCACCAAAAATCCGGCCCGTGCTCAAGCGTATTGGCAAAGCCCTGACCTCGGTTGTGCTGGCAGGAAGCCTTGTGATCGGTTCGGCGGACCCCTCGCTGGCCGACAAACGCGGCGACAACCTTGCCAAGGCGCTTGGCGCGGCGCTGATCCTTGGGTTGATCATCAACAGCACCAACAAAAGCCACGCGGCGCCTGCCCCTGCGCCCGCACCACGCCCCGCACCTGTGCCGCAACATCACAGGCCGCGCCGCGAGGCGATCCCAACCGTTCCCGCTGTCTGCGCAATTTCCATCGACAACAATTCAGGCCGCCCCGTGACGATGTATAGCGAAAGCTGCCTGCGCGACGAAGGCTTTGCCTACCGCCTGCCCGATTGCGCGCGCCCCATCCGCATCTATGGCGAGCGCGACTTTGTCTATTCCGAACAATGCCTGCGCGATGCAGGTTTCCGTGTTGGTCAGCCCTACGACCGTTGATGTCCCTTCCGGCCCCCGCCCCCTTTGCCTGGGGAGCCGGACCTTGGGGGCGGGTGGCCCGAGCAGCGCCCGCCCCCCTTTTTTCCGCCCCGCTTTCGCGCTACTGCAAGCCATGCAGAAAATCGCCGCCGACCTGAGTTTCGAAACCGCCGCCCGCGCCCGTGGCTTTACCGCCATCGCGGGGGTTGATGAGGTGGGGCGCGGCCCGCTTGCTGGCCCCGTCACTGCCGCCGCCGTCATCCTCGACCTCACCCGCATCCCCGCAGGTCTGGCCGATTCCAAAGCGCTGACAGCCAAGCGCCGCGACCATCTGTTCGATCTCATCTTAGCGAACGCCCAGTGCAGCATCGCCCATGCCACGGTCGAGGAAATCGACACCCTGAACATCCTGCGCGCCAGCCACCTTGCGATGGAACGCGCCATTGCGGGTTTGGGCACTTCGCCCGACCATTGTCTGATCGACGGCAACCTGATCCCCGCCGGCCTGAAAGGGCGCAGCGAAGCGATTGTCAAAGGCGATGCCAAATCACTCTCGATTGCCGCCGCTTCGATCATCGCCAAAGTGACCCGCGACCGCATCATGGTGGATTTGGCGCAACAGCACCCCGGCTATGGCTGGGAGGTAAATGCAGGTTACCCGACAAAGTTGCATCTAAATGCGCTCCTAAATCTTGGGGTCACCGCTTGGCATAGACGTTCGTTCAAGCCTGTCCACAATATCTTGTATCAAGACAAATCTGTAACCCCTTGATTCAATAAAGAATTTGACGGCGAATCACCAATGACTCATTCTAGGCCTCAACAAACGGTGATTAACACCGAGGGCAAAGGCAGAGCGAATGGCGACGAAAACAAAACCGGCAGAGGCAGTCTCGCTTCCGCTGAACCAAATTCTGGATGGCGATTGCATCGAAAGAATGAACGCGCTTCCGGCAGGCAGCGTTGATCTTATTTTTGCCGACCCGCCCTATAACCTGCAACTCAAAGGTGATCTGCACCGCCCCGACAACTCCAAAGTCGATGCGGTCGACGATCATTGGGATCAGTTTTCCAGCTTTGCCGTCTATGACAAATTCACCCGTGACTGGTTGGCGGCGGCGAAACGCCTGCTGAAACCAAACGGGGCGATCTGGGTGATCGGCTCTTATCACAACATCTTTCGCGTCGGGGCTGTGTTGCAGGACCAAGGCTATTGGATGCTGAACGACGTGATCTGGCGCAAATCCAACCCGATGCCGAACTTTCGCGGCAAACGGCTGACCAATGCGCATGAGACCCTGATCTGGGCCTCGCGCGATGAAAATTCGAAATACACTTTCAACTACGAAGCGCTCAAGGAACTCAACGACGGCGTGCAGATGCGCTCGGATTGGGTGCTGCCGATCTGCACGGGGCACGAACGGCTCAAGGACGAGCACGGCGACAAGGCGCATCCGACGCAAAAGCCGGAAAGCCTGCTGCACCGCGTG
>JAHEBX010000005.1 GCA_024642045.1 Pseudorhodobacter sp.
GCCAAGGGCGAAATCATCGTGCTGGATGTGCGCGAGGCGAATGAAGTGCAGGCGAGCGGCAAGGCGGCGGGTGCGGTGCATATTCCGCTGTCGCTTGTGGGGTTGCAGGCGCGCGAAAAGCTGCCCGCTGGCAAGCCAGTTGCCGTTTATTGCGCGGTGGGCGGACGGGCAGGTATGGCGGCGCAGACTTTGGCGGGGCTGGGCTATGATGTGTCGAACATCGGCGGCTTTGGCGACTGGGCGAATGCAGGCGGGCCTGTGGCGCGCTAGATACGCCGGCGGCGCGCCTGCCATTGGTGCAGAGCGATGCCCAGGGCGGAAAACCCGACCAGAAACAGCGCAAGGCCGGAAACGCCGGCCTTGGCCAGAATCAGTGCCAGCATTGGCGTGCCCGTGGTGGTGCCAAGGTTGCCAAGCTGGGCAATCGCACCTGCGGCGGCGGCACGATCGGGCAGGCTTGCGTTGAGTTGGGGGATGGCGGCAAAACTTGCGCCTTGAACCGTGCCCATCGCGGCGGCGATCAGGCAGGCGAACCCAAATTCAGCCACGCCCTGCCCCCATGCAAACCAGAGCCCGAGGCTGGCGAGGATAACGACGCCAAAGCCCAGTTGCACCACGCGCACCGCAGGCATCTTGCTGAGCAGCCAAACCCCCAAGCTGAGCGAAATGATGATCGAAACCAGCGGCATGGCGACGGCGGTGGCATGCCCCCAGCGCGGCGTCACCGCGCCCGGCAGCAGCGTCAGGCATGCAACGTAAGTGACTGTATAGCATACGAAACCCATCGAGGGTGCCGCGATACGGGGCGAGCGATAGCTGTGGATGTGCTGGGCAATCAATCCGCGCTCGGCGCTTTGGCCAAGGCGTGAGGGATCCTTGGGCATCAAGACCGCCAGCACCCCAAAGCACAAGATAAGCCAAGCCGCATGGGCCTGAAACAGAGCCGCCGTGCCATGGCTTTCGACCAACTGCGGGGCCAGCAGCGCGAGGATGGTGAAGGTCAGACCGAAAAAGCTGCCCCAGAGCGTCATCACCATGCCCTGAAAGCGCGGGCTTGCCGTGGCGGCTATGGCTGTAGGCCCGACAACAACGATGGTGAGGTGCGAAAACCCTTCTGGCACACGGCTGGCCAGCATCCAGCCAAAGGGCAGACCAAAGGATTGGATCAGGCTGATCGCCGCCCCGAGCAAAAGCGCGCCGAGCATGGCGCGCTTGGGGCCGATGCGCGAGACAAGCATCCCCGCCGTGGTGCCAAAGATCAGCCCGACGATGCCGATGATCGAGACCATCAGGCCAAGACCCACGGCGCCGTGGCCCGCATAGGCCTTACCCAATTCGGCAAAGATCACCGACAGTTTGCCAAATTGCGCCGCAGCGCCAAGCCCCGCAAACCAGATCGCAAGGGCAGTCAGCACTGAGCGCATGGCGTTCCTTTTGAAGCGACGCTTAAATGTGGAGTGCGCGCCCGTATGCGTCCAGCACAGATTCGTGCATCATTTCGGACAGGGTTGGATGCGGAAAGACGGTGTTCATCAGGTCTTCCTCGGTTGTCTCAAGGCTGCGACCTATGACATAGCCTTGGATCAGCTCGGTGACTTCTGCACCGACCATGTGGGCGCCCAACAGCTCGCCGGTTTTGGCATCGAACACGGTCTTGATCATGCCCTCAGCCTCGCCCAGAGCAATCGCCTTGCCGTTGCCAATAAAGGGGAAGCGTCCAACCTTGATGTCGAACCCGGCCTCTTTGGCCTTGGCTTCAGTCATGCCCACGCTGGCAACCTGTGGCTGGCAATAGGTGCAGCCAGCAATCGAGCCGGGCTTGATCGGATGCGGGTGGCCGCCGGCGATCAGTTCAGCGACCATTACGCCCTCGTGGCTGGCCTTATGCGCAAGCCATGGCGCGCCTGCGATGTCGCCGATGGCATAGAGCCCCTCGATTCCCGTGCGGCAGAATTCATCAGTCACGACATGGGTGCGATCAATCTTTACGCCCAAGGCTTCAAGCCCGAGATTCTCGATATTGCCGACAATGCCGACAGCCGAGATCACGGTATCAAACTCCTGCGTTGTGGTGCCTTTGGCATCCTCAAGGTGAGCGGTCACCTTGCCCTTGGCGCGGTCGAGTTTCTTGACCGTGGTCTTTTCAAGGATCTTCATGCCTTGCTTGATGAAAGCCTTTTTGGCGAAGGCCGAAATTTCGGCGTCTTCGACCGGCAGCACGCGGTCCATCACTTCAACAACAGTAGTGTCGGCCCCCAACGTATTGAAGAAGCTGGCAAATTCGATACCAATCGCGCCTGAGCCGATGACGAGCAGCTTTTTCGGCATGCGTTTGGGTTGCAGCGCGTGGCGATAGGTCCAGACAAGATCACCATCCGCCTCAAGCCCCGGCAATTCACGCGCGCGCGCACCCGTGGCCAGGATGATCGACTTTGCGGTCAGCTCTTCGGTTCCCTTGTCTGTCTTGACCGTGACCTTGCCCTTGGCGGGGACGTTGGCCTCGCCCATGAACACTGTGACTTTGTTCTTTTTCATCAAGTGGCCGATGCCGCCTGACAGCTGTTTCGCCACCCCACGCGAGCGGGCGACGACCGCATTCAGGTCAAAGTCGATGCCGGCAGCCGAAAGCCCAAATTCCTTGGCGCGGTGCATCAGGTGGAACACCTCGGCCGAACGCAAAAGCGCCTTGGTCGGGATGCAACCCCAGTTCAGGCAGATGCCGCCCAAGTTCTCGCGCTCGACAATGGCGACCTTCTGGCCAAGTTGGCTGGCGCGAATTGCCGCAACATAGCCTCCCGGACCTGCGCCAATTACAATTACGTCGAATGTTTGAGCCGCCATCTTTCCCTCCTCAGAAAAAGTAGTTTGCCATTAAACTATTTTTTTCACCCAAGCAACAATGGCCGCGCCGCAGGGCTATGCACTGAACGCATGGCTATTTCAGACTTTGCACGATTGCGCCGTAGCCCCCTTCGGCAAGAAAGGTGGCTTCTTCTGGCGTGGTTGCACGACTTAAGGCGGCATTGCGAAAGGGAAAGCGGCCAAAGCGGGCGATAATCTGTTGATGAGCGCGCGCGTGCAGAGCCATCTCGGGTTCAGAGGCCAGGCGGTTGGTCAGATAATCAACAGCAAGGGCTTGATCATCAGGATCTTCAGAATGTTCAAACGGCATGTAAAAGAATTGCCGCTCGGGTTCGGGGGCGTTCATATCCCACCCTTCGGCCACGGCGCGACGGGCGGCAGCGCGGGCTTGAGCGTCGGTGGCAAAGGCTTCGGGCTTGCCGCGATGGATGTTGCGGGCCAACTGGTCACAAATGATGAGATAGGCCAGCGTGCCGACGGTGCCTTCAACCCAATGCTCCAAACCTCCATCGGCAGCGGCCTGCCACAGATCGGCAAAGCGCGCGGCGATCTCGGCGTCAAGGTCTTCGCCCCCCGCATACCAACCCTCGGGCCCGACATCGCCCAGCCAGAAATCCAGCACTTCGATTGGGTCCGCCATCTTGCACCTCTCTTTGAGGTTAGCCTGACAGGTTTGGCCGCGCCCTGCAATCAGCCGCGGGCGTGGGCCTCTTCTGTTTTTTCAAGCGCGGCTTCGACGGCGACGACGGAACTGTTCGGCGACATTGGCGTAAACGAACTTTGAGCATCGGGCGTGTGACGCCGCCGCGTCATGCGATAGGCCGTATAGACCGCAAGGGCTGCAAACAGCACTGACATAAACAGAAAAAATCCGTTGGGTCCGACCTGCGCCATGATCCAACCGGTGATGACAGGCCCCGTGATCGCGCCCAGACCATTGATGAAGATCAGACCCGCCGAGGCCGCCGCCATATCCGAATTATCAAGGTAATCATTTACATAGGCAACCAGCAGCGAATAGAGCGGGTTCGATATGCCGCCCCCCGCCGCGCCAACCAAGACCAGCACCGGAAAGGGCACCGAGCCAATCAACGCGCTCCAAAGGATTGGCACCATCAGCATTGCCGCCCCTATCGCCGAAAGGCCAAGCACAAGCCGGCGCCGGTCCATGCGGTCTGAAAACCAGCCAATCGGATATTGCAGCACCAGTCCGCCTACATAGATGAAGGCCACAAAGATCGAGATTTGTTTGACACTGAGCCCCGCTTGGGTGCCCCAGACCGAGGCCATGCCAAACTGCGCCGAAAACACACCGCCGAGCAAGAACATCCCCACGCAGCCCAAGGGGGATGCCTCATACAAGCGGCGGAAGCTCAGCGGTTTGGTCGCCTCGAAAGCGGGAGCTTGGCTGACAGACAGCAGGATCGGCGTGAAGGCGATGGAAACCAGGATTGACGGGATCACGAACAGGATAAAGCCCGAAGGATCGCCCACGTTCAGCAGGATCTGCGCGAGGATGATACCAACCATCTGCATGATCAGATAAAGCGACAGCGCCTGACCTCGCGTTTCGTTGGTCGAGGCAGAGTTCAGCCAGCTTTCGGCCGTGATATAGACGCCGGAAAAAGAAAATCCGATCAACACGCGCATCGCAGCCCATGCCATCCAGTTCGGGGTCACGGCATACATGATCAGCACCGCCGAAATCATCGACCCAAGGGCTGCAAACACGCGGACGTGGCCAACGCGACGGATCATATCCGGCGCCATCCGCGACCCGAACAAGAAGCCTAGAAAATAGGCCGACATCACAAAAGACATTTGCAGCGTGGTGAAATGCTCGATCGATCCGCGAATGCCCAACAGCGTGCCCTGCATGCCATTGCCCAGCATCAGCAGCATGATGCCCAAGAGCAGAGCCCAAGCATTGCGAAGCACAAGCAACATGAGAAAGCCTTTCGAGGGTGTCTGACCAGAATCTAGCGACTATGGGTCAAGGTTCAGTAACAACATACGACATTTCGCGTCGGTAATCGCCTTATGGAAGCAGAAGCGAGCTATCACCATAGGAAAAGAACCGATAGCGCTGCGCAATCGCGTGATCGTAAATGGTTTTGATCCGCTCTTGCCCCATGAGTGCCGCGACAAGCATCATCAGCGTCGATTTCGGCAAGTGAAAGTTGGTCATGAGCGCATCGGCCACCCGGAATTTGTAACCGGGATAGATGAAGATATCGGTCTCGCCCTGCCACGGCGCGATCCGGCCCGAATGGGCCGCCGACTCGATCAGCCTCAATGCTGTCGTGCCGACCGGGATCACCCGCCCGCCCGCGGCCTTGGTGGCGGCAATTTCGGCGGCTGCGGTTTCGCTTACCTGCCCCCATTCGGCATGCATCTTGTGGCTGGTCACATTCTCGACCTTGACCGGCAAAAAGGTGCCAGCGCCAACGTGCAGGGTGATTTCGGTGAAATCGACCCCTTTGGCGGCGAGGGCGGCAAGCAAGTCGGTATCAAAGTGAAGACTGGCGGTCGGCGCGGCCACGGCGCCGGCGTGGCGGGCAAAGACGGTTTGATAGTCGGTCTTGTCTTGCGCATCGGCGGGGCGTTTGGCTGCGATGTAAGGTGGCAGGGGCATCATCCCCGCTTCAAGCAAAGCCGCGTCGAAATCTACGCCACTCAGGTTAAAGGCCAGCGTCAGATCCGTCTCGGACTTGGCAGCGACGGTCGCGGACAGATGATCGGAAAAGCGGATCATCTCGCTTGGATTGACCTTGCGCAGCGGCTTGGCAAGCGCGCGCCAGTGACCCGAGGCTTGGGGTTCCAGTAACGTGATCTCGATACGCGCCACGGCCTCACCGCGCTGGCGTGTGCCAAACAGACGCGCCGGGATCACCTTGGTGTTGTTCAGCACCAGACGATCACCCTTGCGCAGGATATCCACCAGATCAACTACATGGCGGTCTTGCAGGCTGTCCCCTTGGGCCAGCAAAAGCCGCGCCGAGGTGCGGGGGCTGGCGGGGCGCACGGCGATAAGGTCTTCGGGCAGATTGAAGTCAAAGTCAGAGAGTTTCATGCGGGCCTTTACGGTTTGGGCTTTTTCGCGATGACGGGGGGGGCCGCGCGAAAGATCTCGCGGAACATGCCAGGGGTCAGAATCGACAGCGGGTTAACCGAGACCGCTGGATCAGCGGCCTTGCCTCGCAACGCATAGTTAAAGCCAAAAAGCCCCTCTCCGCGTTTGGAAAACAGCGCGCCAATGCCGTTGAGCAGATAGATCGGAGAGACGACACCCTGCATGAAAACTTCATCCGTCGAGGTTCTGTAGACCCCTGCGATTGACACCCCAAGCGAGGCACCTACCGCCGAGCCTCGGGTGACTTCAACCCCGTTCGGGGCCAAAACGAAATCGCCTTGCGCCTCGTTAAAGACCAGACCTTCGCCGTTAAGTTGCTCCAGAATACCCACGACCGAGATCGCATTCAGCAGGTCGGCCAGCACATTCGTGTTGCGCACGCGCAGTTTTGCCATGTCGATATGGCCATCGTAAAACCCCGCTTGGGCGCGTGGTTTCAGGCGCATGTCCAGACTGCCGCCGCGCGCTGATTTGAAAATGCCAGCCGCGGACAGAACCGTGCCGGCATCATCCGATTGCAAGCGCACCGCGGTTCCATTGGGGTCAGGGATGGCCGTGCCGCGCACCGCAACCGCTCCGTTAAGCCCCGACCGGAAATTACCGCTCAGACCGCCCGCAAGCCCAAAACTGCCACGAAAATTGGTCAGGCTGATGGTCGAGCTGATCCGAAGAGCATCAAGGCGCAGATCAAGCGGCGTGTCGCCCCCCCCATTGCCCCCGCCAGAGCTGCGCTGGGATGCGGGCGGGATCTTGCGCATATCCACCGTGCCACCCAGAACAGCAAGTGCCACCGAGCGCCCTTTGCCGCGCCCGCGCATCTCGACCGGCGCATCCAGCCAGTCCATCAGCCGGACCCGATCAAAGCGTGCGACATCCAGCCCGCCGCCCGGGTTCATGGTGACCGTGCCCTTGGCATTCAGCCCAGCCGCGTTGATGTCAAGACGGTCGACTTTGGGCGTTTTGCCCAGCGTCACCTGTGCGGCAAGGCTTCCCGTACCGCCCGCCCCCTTGCGCCAGCCGACCTCGGGGATGGCAAGCCCGATACCCGCCAGATTGGATTTCAGCGATAAGGTGCCCGGCCGGCCACGGCGCAGCTGAATTTCAACCCGCCCCTGCCCTGCACCCGAAACCATCCCGCTTGGCAGGCCCAGACCGAATTCCTCGGCGGTGCGTTGCGACAGGGCAACCGTGCCCGCAATACGCGCATGGCCCTTTTCGGCGGGCGTAAAGGCTTGCGAATACGTAACGTTAAACGGTACCGCCCCGATCTGCCCCTTGCCCGATATCTGCAAGCCGGCTGGCGTTACAGAGACGACCAGACGCGGAGACGAGATCGTGCGCCCCGGTACGAGGCTCGTCGAGACGACATCGCTCAATACGCCCGAGACCTTGTAATCGACATCCCCAATCAGGATCTGCTTTTGCAGCGGCAGTCTCAGGACTGTCTTGATCACCGCCCGACCTTCGCCCAAGGTCACCGGCTGTTCGGCCTTGGTCAGAAATTGAAACGGAGGCTGATCCAGCAGTGACAAGGCGGCGGTCAGGCTGGATTGGGTGCGCAACGTGACCTGTGCGATGGCGGGCTTGCTGGTCACATCGGGGATGGCAAAGACGGAACCCGCCACGTCGATCTTGCCGCCTTCGGGCGGGGTTACCGTGCCTTGAGACAGCACCATCGAATAAGTTTGCCCGTCGATGTTGGCATAGCCTGATCCCGACTCGATCGGCGGCAGGGTGTTGACGAAACGCACATCCGCATTGGCAAAGCTATAGCCCAGATGCAATCGTGGCTCGTTGCCCTGCTCCAGCCGCAACGCCGCCTGCACATCGGTCAGCGAGCCCGACAATACGTTCTTGTCCACCCATTGCCGCGTCAAAGGCACCAGCGTGACCGGCCAAAGCGCAACAAGGCGGTCGTGGGCAATTTCGTTCAACGTCAGATCGACTGCGACCTGCCAGCCGTTTTCATTGGCGCTGACCTTACCCTTGGCAGCCAAACGACGCTCGTCTTCTTTCAGAACCAGTTGTCCAATCTCGATTGAAAACGGCTGGGTGCGCAGGCGCAAATCCAGCGCACCGTCCGAGAATTTGACCGGTTCCTGAAACAGTTTTTCGGGATCAACCATCACCTGACTGAAATGCAGTTGCGCAAGGTAAGAGGCGGGCACGTCTTGCCCCAGCGGGCCCGTCAAACGGCTGCCATCAGCGCGCAGCAGATAAGTCTGCCCCTCGGCCTGCAAACGCAGCGTCGGGCTTTGCACCGACAGCTCGGTTACCGCCATTCTGCCCTGAGCGGGATCATACAACAGCCGCATCTCGGCGTGGTCAAACGGGATCGCCCGCGCGCCCGGGTTAGGTTGCAAAGCCCCCGAACCAAAGGTCAGGCCTGCCTCCAGCGCCTCGATTCCATCTTCGGCCAATGTGGTCTGAATCCGCCCAGACATCGGCGCATCCACCGCCCCTGCCCACGAAAAAGGCGCAACTTCTGCCGCAAGATCGCGGGCCGCGATATTGTCGATCTGCGCGGTAATCCGCGCGAGCTTGGCCGATTTCTCGGAGACCACTGTCAAGACGGCCTGCGCGGGTGCAGAGCCAGAGATCACCGAAAGCCCCAGTTCCAACGCCACGGTGGTGTCGCGATTGTCCAGCCGCAAACGCCCGTCACCCAGTTCCCACACCCGTCCGGCACGCGCATCCTTGAAGGTAACGCTCAGCGCCTCGGCCTCGATTGAGATCAGGTTCTCTGCGCCCGGCTGGGCAAAGGCGGTATCGATCGCCTCAAACAGATCGGACAAGCTGCGGATCCTGGGCTTGCTCCCCTGCGCCCCCAGATCAAAGTCAAACGCCCCGGTGCTGTCGCGGCTGACCTGCACATGTGCGCCGGTTATTTTCAACCGCCGCAAATGGACCTGACCATGCAGCAGCGCCGAAGGTTCCACGCTGACCCGCACCTCTGGCAAGCTCAGTAAGGCCGTGCCGTCGGATTTAAGCAGGCGCACATCATCCAGACGCAGGCGCGGCACCCAATCGGCATCCACCCGCAACTCGACCCCACCAAGTGCCAGTGCCCCTTCGGGCAACGCTTTGGACAAGGCTGCGTTTGCGCGGGTCTCGATTTCGGCCACCAGAAACACCGGCAGCGGAATGGGTTTTCCCGACAGCCCCAGAACGCCAAAAATTGCCCCGAACACCAGCGCAACAAACAACAGCCGCCAGCCCAACCCTGTGCGGTGGCGCTTGCGCGCGGGCTTGGGCGCGGCAACGGCTACAACCGTGGCATCGGGCGGTGACGCGCCCTGCTCTGCCTGATTGTCGCTCGCCATACCTGTTTCCCTGCTCAAGACCTGCGGTTTGCCGCTGCCGACTACTTTGACAACGGGCTTGCCTTTATCTTTGTCAAAAGGCAACTAGATCGCAAAGGGTTGATCCCCGAAAGGCAAGGAGCCGCGCATGATTTCCATCGGTCAAACCGCCCCCGATTTCACCCTGCCGCGCGACGGTGACGGCAGTCTTACACTGTCCTCCCTTCGCCCCAAGAAGGTGGTGCTGTACTTCTACCCCAAGGATGACACCCCCGGCTGCACCCTCGAGGCGCAGGATTTCACCGCCAAACTGGCTGATTTCCACGAAGCAGGCTGCGAAGTGATCGGCATCTCGAAAGACACGGTTGCCGCCCATGACAAATTCTGCCGCAAATATGGCTTGGGCATCGTGCTGGTGTCGGACGCCGAGGGCACCGTTTGCGAAGACTATGGCACATGGAAAGAAAAGAGCATGTACGGTAAGACCTATATGGGGATCGAGCGCACCACGGTGCTGATCGACGCCGCCGGTCGGGTCGCCCAAGTCTGGGAAAAGGTTAAGGTCAAAGACCACGCCGACGAGGTACTGGCTGCCGTGCGGGCCGTGTAAGGCGAACCCCATGAGCCTGACATTGGCAGAGCGCGCGGTCGAGGTCTTGTCGACAGCCGATGGCCGCACAAAAACCGCGTTGTCCCATGCACATGCCGCCGACTGGCGCGTAGCACGGGCGGCGGGCAAGCCCTTGGCCATCGGGCGGGCCGATCCGCCCGCGCGCCCTGCCCGCCCGATCAAGCCCGACCTTTTGGACCCGCGCGACGTGCCGCGCCGCCGTCCGAATTCGACGACGGGGCGGATCGCGCTGTTGCATGCAGTGGCCCATATCGAATTGAACGCGGTCGATCTGCACTGGGACATCATCGCGCGCTTTGCTGATCAGCCGATGCCCTTGGGGTTTTACGACGACTGGGTGCAGGCGGCGGATGACGAATCCAAGCACTTCAACCTGTTGTGCGATTGCCTCGAGGCCTTGGGCAGCCACTACGGTGCGATGCCCGCACATGCCTTCATGTGGCAGGCGGCCGAAGATACGGCTGGCGATTTTCTGGGGCGTCTTGCCGTGGTGCCGATGGTGCTCGAAGCGCGCGGGCTCGATGTCACACCGGGCATGATCACACTGTTTGAAAAGGCCGGCGAGGCGCCAGCGGTCGCCGCCTTGCAGACGATCTACGCCGAAGAGGTTGCGCATGTGGCCTATGGATCCAAATGGTTCAACTGGCTTTGTGGCCGCGCGGGCGATGACCCCAAAGAGGTGTTCCATACACTTGTGCGACAGTATTTCCATGGCACCTTGAAGCCGCCGTTCAATGAAGCAAAGCGCGCCGAAGCGGGTTTGCCGCCCGATTTCTACTGGCCGCTGGTCGCAAAGCCTTAGCGCGCTTTCGGCGGATTATTGCCGACACGGGCGAGTTTCCGCCTCTGTGTTTTCGAAATTGGTCAAATTTCTTGCGACCTCCGCCCCTGCTGTCTAATCAGTCGGGACCCGCCAGCAGGGCGACAACGCCCTTATGATATCGGAACGGAAACAAGACACGTGATCAACCGACTGGCCTATCGCATCCACACTGCGCTTGAGCGGCATTTGCCGGAGCAGCGTCTGTTCCTGAAATCGGATGTCGAGACGCGGTTTATCCGCTTGCGGCCTTCTACTCAGGCCGTTGCGATTATTTTTGGCTCTTTGGCAGTGGCTTGGACCATTCTGGCGACCGCGATCCTGTTGATGGATTCGATCTCCGCGGGCACCTCGCGCGATCAGATTGCGCGCCAGCAAACGCTTTACGAACAACGGCTTAATGCACTTTCTGTCGACCGCGACCTGCGCGCAGAAGAGGCGGCTTCGGCTCAGGATCGCTTTAACCTCGCGCTGGTACAGGTGTCCCAGATGCAAGCAAGGCTGCTTGCCTCCGAAGACCGTCGACGCGAGCTGGAAACCGGCATTGACGTGATCCAAAACACTCTGCGGGGCACCATTGCCGAACGTGATGACGCGCGCGCTCAGTTGGCAAAGGTAACGGCGACAAGCGGCGTCGGCCGTAGTGATGAAGAAAAGTTGCAGGACACCGAAGCCACCGTCAGCTTTTTGACCGGCACGCTGGGCCTGACCGCCGAGCAGCGCGACCAGATGCAGGTGAAAGCCGCAAAAGCCGATCAGCGCGTCGCGGCGATTTCCAAAGAAAAGCAAGCGCTTGAAGCACAGAACGACGTGATCTTTGGTCAGTTGGAAGAGGCGCTGACGGTCTCTGTGGAACCGTTGCAAAAGATGTTCAAACAAGCCGGTCTCTCGCCCGACGATCTACTCGCCTCGGTTCGCAAAGGCTATAGCGGCAAGGGTGGCCCGCTCACGCCGCTGTCACTCTCGACCAAAGGACTGCCCGCTTCGCCCGATGAGCGGCGCGCAAATGCGATTCTGCAAGGTCTTGATAACATGAACCTTTACCGAATCGCTGCCTTCAAGACACCCTTTGGAATGCCGATCCGAGAGGCTGTGCGACTCACTTCGGGGTTCGGCGTGCGCGACGATCCATTCAATGGATCACCCCGCCGCCACGAGGGGCAAGACTTTGCAGGCAGCTACGGCACCCCCATTTTTGCCACGGCCGATGGCGTGGTGACCAATGCAGGCTGGTCGTCAGGTTATGGCCGCCTGATCAAGATTCAGCATGCCTATGGCATCGAGACCCGCTATGGTCATCTCTCACAGATCCGAGTCGAAGTCGGTCAAAAGGTATCGCGCGGCGAGCGGATAGGTGATATGGGCAATTCAGGCCGATCGACCGGCACGCATCTTCACTACGAGATCCGTATCGGCGGATCTGCAATCAATCCGATGACCTTCATAAAGGCAGCGACCAATGTTTTCTAAGAGCCGCATCAACGAGCCGGGCCCGAAAGCCGGCGAAACCGACAAGCCAAAAGCCGCGGAGGCACCTGTGACCAAACCCTCGATGGATTTCACCCCTTCTGCGCCCAAGGGCAAAGTGGCCGCGTCCGTATTGTCTGCCGACCTGACTGTGGTCGGCAACTTGCGCACCACCGGTGACATCCAGGTCGAGGGCACGGTCGAAGGCGATATCCGTGCGCATTTGCTGACCGTGGGTGAAACCGCGACCATCCGTGGTGAAATTGTTGCCGACGATATCGTCGTCAACGGCCGCGTGGTGGGACGCGTGCGCGGGCTGAAAGTCCGCCTGACTTCGACCGCTCGGGTTGAAGGCGACATCATCCATAAGACGATTGCCATCGAATCGGGTGCCCATTTCGAAGGTTCGGTTCAGCGTCAGGACGATCCGTTGTCCACAGGCCGCACCCCTGCGCCGCAAAGCCGGGTGATCACTCAGGCCACAACAAGCGAAGAATCCTAAGAACTTAGGGCTTTGCATTTTCCGGCGCGCGGCAGGTGACTGCTGCGCGCTTTTTCATTGGTCCCACTGGATCACCCGCCGATAAAGGTGCCAAGAGGCGTGGCCAAACAGGGGCAGCACCACCAGCAGCCCCAAAAACCCAGGCAACATGGCCAGAAAACTGGCCGCAGCAATCAGCGCGCCCCATCCCAGCATCACCACCGGGCTTTGCCGCACCAAGGCGAATGAGGTCAGCATCGCCGTGACAAAATCCACCTCGCGCTCTAGCAGCATCGGCAGACTGACCACGGTGAGAGAAAACAGCAGCGTCGCAAACACCGCTCCCACCGCCGTCCCCAGCCCCAGCATTGAAAGGCCCGCCGGCGTGACAAAGACCGCCAGCGAGGTCGAGATGTTGGTCATCACCGCATTGCCCAGAAACAGCGCAAAGATCATATGCGCGAGGAAATTCCAAAACAGAAAGAACACCACGATCACCGCCGCCATCGAAGGGATCTGACGGTCTTTTTGACGAAAGATCGCGGTCAATACAGCGCGCCACGAGAGCGTCACTCCGGCCTCTAGCCTGCGCGACACTTCGTAAAGACCGCAGGCGATGAAAGGGCCAAGAATGGGAAAGCCCGCGCTGGCTGGCAAGGTCCACCACAATGCGCCTTTGGTGGTGAAGGCCCAGTAGAGCAGCCATCCCCCAAGCACATAGACGCCTGCAAAAAACAGCCCGTAAGCCGGTGCGCGGGTCAAGTCAGCCCAGCCCGCGGCAAGTGCCGCCCGCAGGTCCTGAATTTCGGCGTGCAAGACTTCGGGCCTTTCGGCCTGTGCTGTGGTCATCGGTTCCCCCCGTTTTCACCAGCCTAAGCGGGGGAGAGGCGGATAGGAAAGATGTATTTGGAATACGGCTTTAGCCGTCGGCATTCGCCTCTTCGCGCGACTTGCCCGCCACACCCATTGCAAGGGTTGCGGCCATAAAGCGGTCCAGATCGCCGTCCAACACTCCGGCGGTGTCCGAGGTTTCAACTCCGGTGCGCAGGTCTTTGACCATCTGATAGGGTTGCAGCACATAGGACCGGATCTGGTTGCCCCAGCCTGCATCGCCTTTCGCATCATGTTGGGCGTTGATCGCGGCGTTACGCTTGTCCAACTCCAGCTGATAAAGCCGCGCTTTCAGTGCAATCATACAGGCTTCGCGGTTCTGGTGCTGCGATTTCATTGACGATGTCACCACGATATTGGTGGGCAAATGCGTAATCCGCACCGCCGAGTCGGTGGTGTTGACGTGCTGACCACCTGCGCCTGACGAGCGATAGGTATCGATGCGGATGTCACGATCAGGGATGTCGATCTCGATATTGTCATCTACCACCGGATAGACCCAGACCGAGCTGAACGAGGTATGCCGGCGCGCAGCCGAATCGAACGGCGAGATGCGCACAAGCCGATGCACACCGCTTTCGGATTTCAGCCAGCCATAAGCGTTGGGCCCGGAAATCTTGTAGGCGGCAGAACGGATGCCCGCCTCATCGCCATCCGTTTCCGATTGCAGTTCCACCTTATAGCCCTTTTTCTCGGCCCAACGCACATACATACGCGCCAATATCGACGCCCAGTCGCATGACTCAGTCCCGCCTGCGCCTGCGTTGATTTCAAGGAAGGTGTCGTTGCCGTCGGCCTCACCATCCAAGAGCGCTTCAAGTTCCTTGTTCCCCGCCAATTCGACCAATTCCTTGAGCGCGCGCTCGGCCTCGGTGATGATCTCAGCGTCGCCCTCCATCTCACCCAACTCGATCAGTTCGACATTGTCGCGCAGGCCACTGTCGATGAGCTTATAGGTCGAAAGCTGGTCCAGCAGACCCTGGCGTTCACGCATCAGTTTCTGAGCCTTGGCAGGGTCGTTCCACAGATCGGGATTTTCGATCATGGCATCGAATTCTTCCAGCCGATGCGCAGCCGTCTCCAGATCCATCCGTTGCGCCAGAAGCTTCAACGACTTGGTGATGGCATCGACATTGTTTTGCGTCTCAGAGCGCATGGGGGCGTCCTTTAAGGATCAGGTGTTGGGCCGCGTGATACAGCCTTGGGATGCGGGCGGCAAGCGGGCGGGCCTAGTAAAGCCCACCCGACGAGAGCGTGCCAAAATCAGCCTTTTTCGGCACAGCCTTTTTTGTCCCGTCTGAAGTAGTGATCGTATCGACCTGACCCGAGTCTGTTTCACCGATTGCAAACAGCGGCAGGTTTGACCCCATCGCAAAGCCGCCATCTACAATCATGCCAAGCGCCAGCATCGGGTCTTCGCCATCGCGGAAATATTCCTGAATGACATTGTCGCCCGTAGCGCCATCCGGCAGCGGCGCGCCACTAAAGCGGTCGATGTTCTGGAAATAGCCACCCGGCGGCACTTTGAATTTGGTGCCCCCGCGCCGCTTGACGACTTCTTTCATGAACTCCTGAAAGATTGGCACACACAGAGTGCCGCCAAACGCCCCCGGCCCCAGACTTCGCGGCTGGTCAAAGCCCATGTAACAGCCAGCGACGGTGTTTGAGGTATAGCCGATGAACCACACATCCTTGGCGTCATTGGTCGTGCCAGTCTTGCCCGCCACAGGAACCGGCAGTTTGACGCCCGTGCCAGAGCCGCGCTTGATCACACCCTCCATCATCGAGGTGAGCTGATAGGCGGTGATCGCATCCATCACCCGCTCGCGGTTTGACGTGATCTTGAGCCCTTCGCCCTGCGGCAGGCGCGGCGAATTACAGTCCTCGCAGGTGCGGGCGTCGTGGCGATAGATTGTGTTGCCGAAGCGGTCCTGCACGCGGTCCACAAGCGTAGGTTCCACCCGTTCACCGCCATTGGCGAACATCGCATAGGCCGCGACCATCTTGTAAAGCGTGGTTTCCTGCGACCCCAAGGCGTTCGCCAGCACCGGCTGCAACCGCGTATAGGCGCCAAATTTTTCGGCATAGGTGGCAACCAGATCCATGCCAATTTCCTGCGCAATCCGCACCGTCATCAGGTTTCGGGATTGCTCAATGCCTGTGCGCATCGGCGTTGGACCGTAGAATTTATTCGACGAATTCTTAGGCGTCCAAAGACCTTGCGGGGTTTCCACCTCGATGGGCGCATCGACAATAATCGTGGCCGGGGTAAAGCCCGAATCGAGTGCCGCGGCATAGACAAAGGGTTTGAACGACGACCCGGGTTGACGCGTGGCCTGTGTGGCGCGATTGAACACCGAAGCCTGATAGCTAAAGCCGCCCTGCATCGCCATGACGCGGCCCGTATTTACGTCCATCGCCATAAAGCCGCCCTGCACCTCGGGCACCTGCCGCAGAGTCCAGCGCACAAAATCGCCGGTCTTATCATCCGTCAACGCGCGCACCATGACAACATCGCCGACCGAGAGCAGGTCAGACGCAGCCTGCGCTTTTTTGCCCAGCTTGCCCCCCTCCAGCCGCTTGCGCGCCCATTGCACATCCTTGGCCGGGATCACCGCATCGGCCGGGCCACCCTCGATACCGACAACAGCGTCTGTGTCGCCCAATTGCAAGACGACAGCCGCCTGCCAACCTTCGACATCGCGCGGCAGGTCCGCCACCGAAGCCAGCGCTTTGCGCCATGTTGCCTCATCCGAAAGCGTATCCGCCGGTAACGTCTTGCCTGTGCCCCGCCAGACACCCTGACTGCGGTCATATTTTTCAAGCCCACGTCGCAGCGCCCGTTGAGCGATGTCTTGCAATTCCGGATCAACCGTGGCGCGGATCGACAGCCCCCCACCAAAGAATTCCTGCTCGCCAAACGTGCCCGAAAGCTGGCGCCTGATCTCGTCGGTAAAATAGTTGCGCGGCGGAAGTGCCTCGCGGAACGCCGCATAATCGCCGTTCTGCACCGATTTCAACGCTTCGTTCAGCGAGGTCTTAAGTGTGTCCGCATCGATATAGCCGTTCTGATACATCTCGTTCAGCACATAGTTGCGCCTGTCGGTCAGCCGCTTTTTCTGGGTGACCGGGTTATAATCTGAAGGCGCTTTGGGCATCGAAGCCAAGGTCGCTGCCTCGGCCGCATCCAGTTGATCGAGCGATTTGTTGAAATAGGTCTGCGCCGCTGCCGCCACCCCATAAGAGTTTTGACCCAGAAAAATCTCGTTCAGATAAAGCTCAAGAATCTTGTCTTTCGACAGAGTCTGCTCAAGCCGGCTGGCAAGGATGATTTCCTTGACCTTACGCTCGACCGACCGGCTGCCGTCCAGCAGAAAGTTCTTCATCACCTGCTGCGTAATCGTCGAAGCGCCGCGTGCATTGCGCCCGCCAGACTTCACAGCCTCCAAAGCCGCCGCGATCATCCCGGTCACGTCATAGCCCTTGTGGGTATAGAAATGCTTGTCCTCAGCGGAAATGAACGCGTGTTTCACCAGGTCGGGCACATCTTCGATCGGCACGAAAAGACGCCGCTCCTGGGCGAATTCGTCAATGATCCTCCCCTCGCCGGAATAAATCCGGCTGATCGTTGGCGGCGTATATTTGGCAAGGCTTTCATGGCTTGGCAGATCCGCGGAATACATCCAGAAGATCGCCCCAACCGTTAACGCACCAAACAGCAGACCAAGCGTGATGGTCGTGAAAATGCCCCCGAAAAAGGACCCGATAAATCTCAGCACGCTTCCAACCCCTGCCCGTTCTCGCGCGCTTATACACGCGCGTTGCAGCAAAGGTCAAAACACCATCATGCGAATTGATGCAAACGGGCGGCGGTGCGCCGTCGTTTTTCCCGCTTAACGCAGCGGCAGTTGCCGCAATGCCGCATCTTCTTGCGCCCAAGCCTTCAACCCGTCGCGCAATGCCTCGGCCATGCTCTGCCGCCAGCCTTTGTCTTGCAAACGAGACAGGTCTGATTCCGAAGACAAGAAGCCAAGCTCAATCAGAACAGAAGGAATATCTGCCGATTTCAGCACCGAAAAGCTCGCCTCCTGATGCGGATGGCGGTGCATCTTCAGCTTGCTGGCCTTGATCGCACTTACCAGCGCCGCCGAAAGGCGCGCAATGCGCGGGCTGGTCTGGGTGCGCGCCATATCCAGCAAGACCTCGGAAACCAGATCGTCCTGCTGGCGCAAATCAACGCCGGCCAAAAGATCATCGCGGTCATGCCGCTCGGCCAAAGCGGCCGAAGCCTCATCGTTTGCATCCTTGGACAGCGTATAAACGGTCGACCCCACCGCCTCACCCTCGGACAAAGCATCAGCGTGCAAAGATATGAACACATCGGCCGCCGCCGCACGGGCGATCGAGATGCGCTCTTCCAGCGGCACAAACATGTCGCTGTCGCGCGTCATCACCACATCGAAATTGCCATCGCGCAACAACACCTCTTTAAGCGTGCGCGCAAAGGTCAAAACCAGCGCCGCCTCATTCTGCCCCGCACGCTCGGCACCAGGGTCAATGCCGCCGTGACCGGGGTCTAGCACCACTTTGATCGGGCCTTTGCCCTCGGGTTTCGGCTGCGGCAGAGCGATGGCTTTTGGCAAAGCCCATTCCACAGGCTCGGGCAGATTGGCCTTGGCATCAAAGTCCGCAGCCGTCGCAGGTTGCAACAGCAAATCGACATGGGCCTGACCGCCCGCACCCGCCTGCGTGCGCATCTCGGCGCGACTGACCAGCATCGGTTGGCTCAATTCAATCACCAGACGCGACCACCCGGGGCGAAACACCCCCGCCCGCATCGCCATCAAAGGATCAGCCTTGACCGGCATCTGCGCCAGACCAGTCCAATCCACTTCGCGAAAATCCACCACCAGCCGCATCGGATCTTTCAACACCCGCACCCGCCAAGGCACCGGTTGCGACAACGCCAGCTGCACCTCCAGCCCCTGCGCTGTCGCGGCAATCAAGGAATGTCCCGGATCAAGCCGCGCCAAAGCTGACAGATCTTGCGCCCCCGCAGTAGAGGCCCAGATCAGCATCACAAGGGTCAAAAGCGCTTTCATACTGGTCTAAATATCCCCGCCGGAGGCAAAAAGTAAATCAAGGCGCCGACCGATAAGCCTGAAGCCGCCGCAGCCCCTCTTTGATATCATCCGTTCCGCGCGCATAGGAAAATCGCAGCCATCGCGCGCCGCGCCGTGGGTCAAAGTCCAACCCCGGCGTCACTGCAACCGCGGCACCGTGCAGGATGTCGCGGGCGAGGGCCAGACTGTCCGCGGTCATTTCCGACACATCGGCATAAATATAAAAAGCCCCATCCGGCGGTGCGATCTTGGTAAAGCCCGCGCGTGGCAGCCCCTCCAGCATCAAGCGGCGGTTTTCGGCATAGACGGCGCGATTGGCCTCCAACTCGGGGATACACTCCAGCGCCGCAAGCGCGGCAATCTGGGCCGCGTGCGGTGCGCAAATAAACATATTCTGTGCCAAACGCTCTATGGTGCGGATATGATCCTCGGGCACGACCATCCAGCCAACCCGCCAGCCTGTCATGCTGAAATATTTGGAGAAACTGTTGATGACATAAACATCGTCGCTGATTTCCAACGCCGAATGTGCGCGCTCGCCATAATGCAGCCCGTGGTAGATCTCATCCGAGACAAAGGCGATTCCGCGCTGATCGGCATAGGCGATCAGGTCGGCAAGTGCGTCGCGGGAAAGCATTGTGCCCGAAGGATTTCCCGGTGACGCGACGATCAAGCCCTGCATCGCGACCCCGTCCAGATCGGCCGGCACCGGCTGCAGCCGGTTGTGCAACGATGCAGGAATGCCCACAGGTTCCAGCGACAGCGCCTTGAGGATCTGGCGATACGACGGATAGCCAGGTTCGCCCAAACCCACCCGGTCGCCCGCATCAAACAGGGCGGTAAAGGCCAGCAGAAACGCACCCGAAGACCCTGCGGTGACCACCACCCGCTCGGGGTTCATCTCTACCCCATACCAACGCTGGTAAAGGTCGGCGATCCCTTGGCGCAGCGCAGGCAGACCTAACGAGACGGTATAGCCCATCGCCTCGCGCGTCATTGCAGACCCCAGGGCCGCAAGCGCCCCCGAAGGCGCGCCTGTGCCGGGCTGGCCCACCTCCATATGGACAATGTGCCGCCCTGCCGCCTCAAGTCGTGCCGCCTCGGCGACCATATCCATCACAATAAAGGGATCGACCTGGCCCCTGCTTGATCTTCGCATCCAATCCCCCCATGCTCTGCGCGTATGTTCCCTTCCGCGCGGCCAAGGTCAAGCCTGCCCGCCCCATGACAAAGGCCTATCGATGCGTTTACCTCTGATTGCTGCTTTTCTGACCTCTGCCTGCTTGCTGGCGGCCCCTGGCTTTGCGGGTGGTCTTGGCGAGATGACAGACGCCGAACGCCAAGCCTTTCGTGACGAGGTGCGCAGCTATCTGGTCGCGAACCCCGAAGTGCTGGTCGAGGCGATGAACGAATTGCAGGCGCGTCAGGAGAAGGCCGCCGCAGCCAATGACCAACAGCTTTTGGTCACCTACAAAGATGACATCTATTCTGACAGCCACTCTTGGGTTGGGGGCAATCCGAACGGTGACGTCACCGTGGTCGAATTCATGGACTATCGTTGCGGCTATTGCCGCAAGGCCTATTCCGAGGTTGAGGAACTGGTGAAAAACGATGGCAATATCCGCTTGATTTTCAAAGAATATCCGATCCTTGGCGAGGATTCCGTCACCTCGTCGCGCTTTGCAATTGCGGTGCTACAGCTGCACGGCAATGACGCCTACAAACAGGCGCATGACGCGCTGATCACCCTGCGCGGCAAGCCTGACGCCGAAACCCTGGGCCGGCTTGCGACGGGGCTTGGATTTGATGCCAAACCGATTCTGGACAAGATGGCCTCGGCAGAGGTCAGCGAGGTAATCGCGAAAAATCAGGATCTGGGCGTCAAGATGCAGATCTCGGGCACGCCGACCTTTGTGGTGCAGGGCGAGATGCTGCGCGGCTATGTGCCCTTGGATCAGATGCAGCAGATCGTCGCGGATGAGCGTAAAAAGGGATAAGCGCGCGGGTTATTCCGGATTGGCGGCCTCCAGCTCGGCCGCCTTTTTCTCGACCAGTTCGACAATGTGGTCGACCATAGCCTCGTTGCCAAGCTTGTGGCTTTGCTTGCCCGCAAGATAGACCATCCCCGACCCTGCACCGCCCCCGGTAAAGCCGATATCCGTCATCAGCGCCTCACCCGGTCCATTCACCACGCAGCCGATGATCGAAAGGCTCAGGCTGGTGGTGATGTGGGCCAAACGGTTTTCCAGCGCCGAGACGGTTTTGATCACGTCAAAACCCTGTCGCGCGCAGGACGGGCAAGAGATGATCGTCACCCCACGATGGCGCAGGCCCAGTGACTTCAATATCTCAAAGCCGACCTTGACCTCTTCCACAGGATCAGCCGAAAGACTAACACGAATGGTGTCGCCAATCCCCATCCAAAGCAGATTTCCCAGCCCGATGGCAGATTTGACGGTGCCCGAGACCAGCCCGCCCGCCTCGGTGATCCCCAGATGGATCGGCGCGTCGGTGGCGCTGGCAAGCTGCTGATAGGCCGCCGCCGCCATGAACACATCCGAGGCCTTGACCGAGATTTTATACTCGCGAAAGTCGTTATCCTCAAGCAGCCGAATATGATCCATACCGGATTCTACCATCGCATCAGGACAAGGTTCGCCATATTTATCAAGCAGATGCTTCTCAAGTGAGCCTGCGTTGACGCCAATTCGGATAGAACAGCCGTGGTCCTTGGCCGCCTGCACCACATCGCGCACACGCCGCGCATCGCCGATATTACCGGGGTTAATGCGCAGACACGCCGCCCCGGCCTCAGCCGCCTCGATGGCGCGTTTGTAGTGGAAATGGATGTCGGCCACGATCGGGACAGGGCTCTCGCGCACGATCTCGCGCAGCGCACGCGTGCTCTCCTCATCCGGAGTCGAGACCCGCACGATATCAGCCCCCGCCGCCGCACAGCGCTGAATTTGCTCGATGGTGGCCGCAATGTCAGTTGTTAACGTGTTGGTCATTGTCTGCACCGAAATCGGCGCATCACCCCCGACCAGAACCTTGCCTACTCTGATTTGCCGCGACGGGCGCCGCTCGATATTGCGCCACGGGCGGATCGGGTTGTGAGTCATGGCGCGTTCCTTCTGCTTGGAGATAAGATAGGCAAGCAAAAGCCCCGGAGCAACTGTCCGGGGCTGTTTTAAGCTATTGGCTACACACTTACTCCGACGGCGCGGGCGACGCCAATGCCGCAGGATCGCTCGCGTCGGCGACGTTGACAAACTGCGCCAGGTCAGCATCGCCCGAAATATCCGCCGCCGCATAAGTCTGGGTCAGCGCATCTGGCGCCAGCGCCACGTTCTTGACCACCTGAGCGCCAGGAGCCGCCGGACCGTAGGTTTTACCGTTAACGACGAAATAAATCGAACCGGAATTACCCGAACGCAGCAAGGCCGCCTCTTGCAGCGGCGGCACGTCATACCGTTCGCCCGCATCGAGGATTTTTTCAAACAGAACAGTCCCATCCGCAGCAGAAATGCGCACCCAAGACGGGCGCACGGCCAAGACTTCAACCCCCGGCTTGGCAGCTGCAACGACCTGAACTGCGGCGTCGATTGCTTGCGCCATCGAGGTGTCTTGATCTACTTGCGCAACCTCCACTGTGCCAGCCATTCGCGGGTTGATCGCCGAAATCGGACCATCGCGCGCGGTCAAGACCGGCGCCGAAAGCGCCTCGGGGCGGTAGAGGCGGTCAAGCGGATCGGACGACGGCGCGGCCGTGTTTGCGGCCAAGGTTTGTGGAGCGGCGGCAACCAGTGCCGGCGCAGAGGCGCTGACATGTGCCAATGGGTCCAGTTCAGCCACCACAACCGGCGCCTGATCAACCGGAGACAGCTGGACGCGTTGCACTTCTTGCAAGACCGACCAGCCACCATACCCCAGCGCGCCGATCAAAGCCACAAGCACGCCGACTGACCCGACTGCCCCCGGCTCAATGCGGGAAAATATGCTCTCGGTGCGCGGAATAAACGACGCGTTCATTTCCGAAAACGCATCACGCTCCCCCGAGGACTGACGCGCCCGGATCGCTGTAAACGACGCCGAGGACGCAGCCGCGGACATGCCGTGTGCGACCTCAAAATTCGCTTCGCGGCAAAATTTTGCAAAGGACGCATCAGGGTCCATACCCAGATAACGCGAATAGGAACGGACGTAGCCCGCGATGAAACCTGGGGTCTCGAATGCCGAAACGTCGGCATTCTCAATCGCGGCGATATAGGTCGCCTTGATCTTCAAATCACGCTGGATATCAAGCAAGCTTTTGCCCAACGTAGCCCGCTCGCCACGCATCAGATCGCCTAGCCGAAGCTCGAAGTCATCAAAGCCCTTTGGC
Organism: Pseudorhodobacter sp.; assembly: GCA_024642045.1. GTDB lineage: Bacteria > Pseudomonadota > Alphaproteobacteria > Rhodobacterales > Rhodobacteraceae > Cypionkella. The sequence continues at coordinate 23,095 of JAHEBX010000005.1, forward strand.
TTATCCACTTCGGCCGCCGGAGTTCTAAACCTCCGTCCAATCATGTGCTGAGCCCCATCACTGCCCCAAGTCCCCAGAGTCGCGTGCAGGCGACTCACTTTTTTGTGGTATTGGGCTTTTTTTAACATAGCACAACCGATTCTGCATATGCAGAACAGGCTTACGCGCTCATCTCGGCGCGATTTAGCGCACAATGTTTCCAAAGCTGGTCCATCGCCATCACAAGCCGGTCAATTTGTTGTGAATCATGAACTGGCGAGGGGGTAAAGCGCAGCCGCTCGGTGCCGCGAGGCACGGTCGGATAGTTGATCGGCTGCGAGTAAATGCCGAATTCTTCCAGCAGCATATCGGACAGCATCTTACAATGGATAGGGTCTCCGACATGCACAGGCACAATATGCGACCCGTGATCGATGATCGGCAGGCCCAGACCCTTGAGCCGCATTTTCAGGATACTGGCGTTGGTTTGCTGCGCGTCGCGCAGGTGTTGCGCGGTCTTCAATATCCGCACCGACGTCGCCGCACCAGCCGCCACAGCGGGCGGCAAAGAGGTCGTAAAGATGAACCCGGGCGCATAGGACCGCACTGCATCGACCATCTTCGCACTTGCAGCAATATAGCCGCCGAACACCCCGTAAGCCTTGGCCAAAGTGCCGTTGATAATGTCGATACGACCCATCAATCCGTCACGCTCTGCCACCCCTGCCCCCCGCGGGCCATACATGCCAACGGCATGCACTTCGTCGATATAGGTCAGGGCGTTGAATTCATCGGCAAGGTCACAAAGCGCTTTGATCGGGCCAAAATCGCCGTCCATCGAGTAGATGGATTCGAACGCAATCAGCTTGGGTGCCGCCGGATCATCAGCGGCCAAAAGCTCACGCAGATGGGCCACGTCATTGTGACGGAAAATCCGCTTGGCCCCGCCATTGCGCCGAACACCTTCGATCATCGAGGCATGGTTGAGCGCGTCGGAATAGATGATCAGACCGGGAAACAGCTTGGGCAGCGTCGAGATCGTCGCGTCATTGGCGATATAAGCCGAGGTGAAGAGCAGCGCCGCCTCTTTGCCATGCAAATCCGACAGTTCTGCCTCGAGGCGCTTGTGATAAACCGTGGTGCCCGAGATGTTGCGCGTGCCACCCGAGCCTGCGCCCGTGGCCTCGAGCGCCTCGTGCATTGCGGCCAGAACCTCGGGATGCTGACCCATGCCAAGATAGTCGTTGCCACACCAGACGGTGATGTCAGCCTCGCTCCCGTCAGGCTTGCGCCAGATCGCATGGGGATAGGCGCCCTGACGCCGCTCGATATCGATAAAGGTACGATAGCGGCCTTCGGAATGAAGGCGGCCAATCGCGCTATCGAGAGCGGCATCATAATTCATCTTCGTCTCCACTTCTTGTCTCAGCCCGATAACGCTTGCGTCCAAAGCTATCCTTGATGTGCATCAAATCAGCCCATGACAAAAGAGGGCATTTTGACGCTTCGGTCACGGCTTCGGCCCTACTTCCAGCAAGATCACACAGTCATCTTCGGTCGTTCGCGCGCTATTGCAGGCCTTCAACGCTGCAGTCTGCGCCGTCGTGGCGTCAGGAAGATCGGAAATCGCTATGGCTGAGGCGACTGGTTTGCCGTCCTTGATAAACCCTTCTTTCGGCGCAGCCGCCAGAGCCGCATAACCTTTGGCAGAGGGCACAAACAGCGCCAAGGCTTCCTTATTTGTCGCCACCAGCCGCAGTGTGGCCAATTCCGTCGCATCGAGGAAGGGGTGCAGATAAAGCGTCACGGCGGAGGTGCCGTTCGAGGTCACTTCCTTTTCCAGTCCAGCCGCATGGGCCATCAGGGCAAGGCTGGCAAATCCTGCCGCCCAAAAAACTTTGCGCATTGCAACCTCCCGCCGTTTTTCGGCTTTTAGCGGAACTCTTCGCCGCTGGACAGTCCCCCTACCCGCCCCTAGGCTCAAATCTGCCGTCATATAGGAGCTGAGTTTATGTCACTTGACGCTGTGCTTGCGCGCATCGATGCCGACCTGCCCAAATCACTGGACCGTCTGATGGAGCTGCTGCGAATCCCTTCGATCTCGACCGACCCCGCCTTTAAACCCGATTGCGCCCGCGCAGCCGATTGGTTGGTTGAGGATTTGAAATCGCTGGGCTTTGAGGCCTCTGCGCGCCCGACGCCGGGGCATCCGATGGTGGTGGCACATGGTGGTGAGGGCGACAAGCATCTGCTGTTCTACGGCCATTATGACGTGCAACCCGTTGATCCGCTGAGCCTGTGGGACCGCGACCCCTTTGACCCCGAAATTCAGGACACCTCCAAGGGCCGCGTCATTCGCGCACGCGGGGCCTCGGACGACAAGGGCCAGCTGATGACCTTTCTTGAGGCCTGTCGCGCCTGGAAGGCCGTTCACGGCACCCTGCCCGCCAAGCTGACTCTCTTTTTCGAGGGCGAAGAGGAATCCGGGTCGCCCAGCCTGATCCCCTTTATGAAGGCCAATGCCAAAGAGCTGACCGCCGATATCGCGCTGATTTGCGACACAGGCCTGTTTGCCGATACCGCCCCCGCCATCGTGACGATGCTGCGGGGCCTTTTGGGTGAAGAGTTGACCATCCACGCCGCAAACAAGGACCTGCACTCAGGCGCTTTTGGCGGCGCGGCTCAAAACCCGATCCGTGTGCTGTCGCGCATCTTGGGTAATATGCACGACGCCAATGGTCACATCACCATCCCGAATTTCTATGATGGGGTGACCGAGCTGCCCGATGAAATTCGCCAACAATGGCAAAGCCTTGCCTTTGATCATGCGACCTTCTTGGCCAACGTTGGTCTGTCGGTGCCCGCAGGCGAGCAAGACCGCACGCCGCTAGAAATGCTCTGGTCGCGGCCCACGGCCGAGATCAACGGCATCTGGGGTGGCTATACGGGTGACGGTTTCAAGACCGTTCTGCCCGCCGAGGCGCATGCCAAGGTCTCGTTCCGACTGGTGGGGGATCAGGACCCGTTGGCGATCCGCAAACACTTCCGCGCTTGGGTCGAAGCGCAACTGCCAGCCGACTGCTCGGTTGAATGGAAGAGCCACGGCGAGGGCCCTGCAAGCGTCATGCCAATCGACGACCCTGCTTTCGAGATTGCCCGCGCGGGCCTGACCGAGGAATGGGGGCGCGCTGCGGCTTATGTGGGCTGCGGCGGCTCAATCCCGATTGCGGGGTATTTCAAGACCTATCTGGGAATGGATGCGCTGCTGATGGGGTTTGGCCGCGACGATGATCAGATCCACAGCCCGAACGAAAAATATGATCTTGAGTGTTTCCACAAGGGCATCCGGTCATGGGCGCGGATTTTGGAAAAGCTTCAATAGGGTGTCTGCAAACAACAACGGGGGCAGAACTGCCCCCGTTTTTTCGAATGTCACGCCCCAGCGAAATGGCGCTATTTGAGCATCGAAATCTTGCTGACTTCGTTGGTTTTCCCCTTTGCTTCCCACGCGACAGCAACCTTTTCTCCGACCTTCAAATGCTTGGTCTTCATGCCTTTTGGCAAAACGTAGCTGGTGCCATCGACAAGGGTGATCACATGGGTTTTGGTATTGATCGATTTGATCACACCATCGGTCATCATCGGCGACGCCATCGCGAGCGATGCGGCACCGAATGACAAAATCATCGTAAGGGGAAGAACAAAGGAACGCATCTGCGTCACTCCAAAATTGACCTTGGCGCACCATAGGTCGGCAGTTGAAACCGTCTTGGTCTGTCGCGTCAGAAGCAATGCCCCCCGGCAGATCCCGGCCTCGCCCCGATGTATACGCCTTGGATTGCAACAAGATAGGCTGTCGCACCGGCTTGTGATCAGGCGTGAGATTTGCAAGCATCCGACCAAAGAAATACAACGAAAGACCGCAAAATGTCCGTGATCCTTCGCGATGCTGCGCCTGCCGATGAAACCGCTTGGCGGCAGCTGTGGCAGGATTATCTGGCCTACTACGACGTTGATCTTGCGCCGGACGTCACCGACCAGACCTGGGCGCGCCTGATGAATCCTGCCAGCCCGATGCGGGCGCGGATGGGGTTTGAGGGCGACCGCGCCTTGGGCTTCGCCATCCATCACCACCACTGTTCGACTTGGGTGATGGGCGAGGATTGCTATCTGGAAGACCTGTTTGTCACCGCCGAGGCGCGGGGCAAGGGCTTGGGGCGGGCCTTGATTGACGATTTGAAGGCCATCGCGAAATCAAACGGTTGGCACAGGCTTTACTGGCATACGGATGTGGAAAACACCCGAGCCCGTGCGCTTTATGACAGCTTTACCCCCACGGATGGGCATATCCGTTATCGCCTGATGCTCTAACCTTTTGCCAAGGCGGCGCGCAACAGTTTTGCCATGAGCAGGGCAAATGGGGCCGCGTGCATCAAAAAATCAAATATATCAATTGGTTTGGCCAAATTGCCCGCAGCCAGCATCTTGAGCTTTTCCCAGATATGCGGCTCTGGCAAAAACGGCGCCAAGCCCAGCGTCAGGCAGGCGAGGATCACGATATTCAGCGGGATTTGGTCAAGATAGGCCATGTCAGTCCTTTGCGGTTTCACATGACATTACACCATATTCAAAAATTTGCATATGGCGAAAATCATGTCAGGCATTTGCGTTTTTTGGCCTGCGCTAACCACGAGGTTCTCTTGTCTAAAACAAAAGCCAGCCCGAAGGCTGGCTTTTTGTAAATGGCGCGGTGGACGGGGCTCGAACCCGCGACCCCCGGCGTGACAGGCCGGTACTCTAACCAACTGAGCTACCACCGCGCGCTTCACAAGGCATCGGGGCAAATGGCGCGGTGGACGGGGCTCGAACCCGCGACCCCCGGCGTGACAGGCCGGTACTCTAACCAACTGAGCTACCACCGCCGCTTTGCTCCGGTTGCCCGGGACCCGATCTCTCGGGTGTGGAGGGGTATTACGCAAGGGCCTCGGCGGCGTCAAGCGGCTTTGCGTGGCTTTTTCAATGATCTGGCGCGGGGATGAATTCGGCGTCATCCGCAGGCGGCAGTTTAAAGCGGCCATGCGTCCAATCGCCTGCGCGCCAAGCCTCTTTGGCGGCCTCGATGCGTTCGCGTGACGAAGCGACGAAGTTCCACCAGATATACCGAGGCCCCTCCATGGTAGCCCCGCCCAGCACCATCAGACGCGCGCCCGCGGAGCCCGCCTTGACCGAAATGCTATCAAGTGGCCTGAACACCAGCATCGCGCCCTCACCATAGGTTTTTCCGCCCTGCGAAACCTCGCCCGCCAGCACGTAGACACCGCGGTCCTCGTGGTTGTCGGGCAACGGCAGGCTTGCATGAGGGGCAAGGGTCGCGTCAGCATAGAACGTCTCGGTCGAGAGAGGCAGATCGACAGTTGCCCCCCAAGCCTGCCCCAGAATCAGTCGCACAGATTTGCCCTCGGCCTCGAGCATCGGCAGCGCGGTTGCGGGCAGATTCTGGAACTGGGCGGGTGCATCCTCGGCGGCAAGGCTGGACGCTAGCCACGTCTGCAGACCAAACATGCTGAGAGGTGCCCGACGCGCCTCACCGTCGGTACGCTCGGAATGAGTGATACCGTGGCCTGCCGTCATCAGATTGACTTCACCCGGGGTAATCCATGCATCGGTCCCCAGCGAATCACGGTGGTGCAGCTTTCCCTTGATCAGATAGGTCACTGTCGAAAGGCCGATGTGAGGGTGCGGACGCACGTCGATCCCCTGCCCTGTCAGAAACTCGGCCGGTCCCATCTGATCGAAAAAGATAAACGGGCCGACCATCTGACGCTGGGCCGAGGGCAAAGCGCGGCGCACCTCAAATCCGCCCAGATCGCGGGCGCGCGGGACAATCACGGTTTCAATCGCGTCGACGGCATTGCCAATCGGGATAGATGCGTCCAGCAGCGGGTTCCAACTCATCTTGGGCCTCCTTGGGGTTTTCCCAAGTATAGCGCAAAGGCCGCCGATATACATGCACGCGGGCGCGCGGGCCATGTGCAGAGATGTGGAGGTGATGGTGGGTCGTGACGGGCTCGAACCGCCGACATTCTCGGTGTAAACGAGACGCTCTACCAACTGAGCTAACAACCCGTGCGCCAGCGTGTAGCGAAGCCCAAGCGCCGATGCAAGGGCGGTTTTCGCAAATAGATCCGGGGCCGCAAAAACAAAACGCGCCCCGGATGGAGCGCGTTTTTGAAGAAATGGTGGGAGATAAGGGATTTGAACCCCTGACATCGTCGATGTGAACGACGCGCTCTACCACTGAGCTAATCTCCCGTTGGCGGGGTGTTTAGCTGTCTTCGCCGACCTCTGCAAGGGCGTCTTTGTCTGCAGACGTATCATTCGACTTGGGGGTCATCCGGCGCAATTTCAGTGTCAAAATGCTGCCCTGCTCTTCTGTTCGGGCGTTTACGATGCGGATCTTGCCCAAAGGCGGCAAGTTGACGCCCTCGCCAGCCTCAAGCGCCTTACCCAGCTCGTTCAAGGTCGCCTCGACGATGGCACGCACCTTGTTCTTGTTCAGATCGGTGGCGAGGGCCACACGTTCCAGCAGATCTTTGATTTTAAGTTGTTCAGGCGCGGCGGTGTCATCGTCATGCAGCGCTTCTGGGGCGGTCTGTGCGACTTCATCGGCTGCGGTCTTTGCTGTGGTATTGGACGTGGACTTCTTGGTCGCCATTTTGGCTTTCTCCAGTTTATTCAACCATCAGCATAGCCGCTTGATCATTGTTTCCAAGGGGGAAACTCGATCACGGTGATCTGGCCCTGAAAAAAGGCGCGCCGATGGGGCGCGCCTTGGGTCTTTGGCTGCGGTCAATGCGCCGTGGCGCTGGGGGGATTGGCCTGAGAAGCTGCGCGCGCGATGGCGGCGGCTTCCTCGGCGGCTTCATCCCATTCCACCGGCTCTGGCTGACGCACAAGCGCTTGTTTCAGCACCTCGCGCACGTTGGTGACCGGAATGATCTGCAGACCCGCTTTGACGTTATCGGGGATCTCCGACAGATCTTTTTCATTCTCGGCAGGAATAAACACCGTCTTGATCCCGCCGCGCAGTGCCGCCAACAGTTTTTCCTTCAGCCCACCAATTGGCAACGCGTTGCCGCGCAGGGTGACTTCGCCAGTCATGGCGATGTCCTTGCGCACAGGAATCCCCGTGATCACCGAAACGATCGAGGTCACCATCGCAAGTCCAGCCGAAGGACCGTCCTTGGGGGTGGCACCTTCGGGGACGTGAACGTGGATATCCATCGTCTCGAACTTGGGCGGTTTAACGCCAAGCTCGGGGCTGATCGAGCGGACGAACGAGGCGGCCGCGTCGATGGATTCCTTCATCACATCGCCAAGTTTGCCGGTGGTCTTCATCCGACCCTTGCCCGGAAGGCGCAGAGCTTCGATCTGCAACAGGTCGCCGCCAACGCTTGTCCACGCGAGGCCCGTGACCACGCCGACCTGATCGGTCGCCTCGGCCAGCCCGTAGTGATAGCGTTTGACACCAAGATAGCCTTCCAGCTTTTGTTCTGTGACCTCAACCGTCTTCGCGGTTTTCTTCACGATCTCCGTGACCGCTTTGCGCGCCAGTTTGGCAATCTCGCGTTCCAGATTCCGCACGCCAGCCTCGCGGGTGTAGGTGCGGATCATTTCGGTCAAAGCGTCGTCGGTGATCGAGAATTCGCCCTTTTTCAACGCATGGCCCGCGATCTGCTTGGGCACAAGGTGGCCCTTTGCGATCTCGCGCTTTTCGTCCTCGGTGTAACCCGAGAGGCTGATGATCTCCATCCGATCCAGCAGAGGGCCGGGCATGTTGTAAGAGTTCGCCGTGGTGATGAACATCACGTTCGAGAGGTCATACTCGACCTCGAGATAGTGATCGACGAAGGTCGAGTTCTGTTCCGGATCCAGCACCTCAAGCATGGCCGAGGCAGGATCGCCGCGGAAATCCTGACCCATCTTGTCGATTTCATCCAGCAAGATCAGCGGGTTGTTGGTTTTGGCCTTTTTCAGCGCCTGAATGATCTTACCCGGCATCGAGCCGATATACGTGCGGCGGTGACCACGGATTTCGGATTCGTCGCGCACGCCGCCTAGACTGATGCGGATAAATTCGCGCCCCGTCGCCTTGGCAACCGAACGGCCAAGCGAGGTTTTACCCACACCCGGCGGGCCGACGAGGCAAAGGATCGGGCCCTTTAGCTTGGTAGAGCGCGCCTGCACCGCGAGATATTCGACGATGCGCTCCTTGACCTTTTCCAGACCGTAGTGATCGGCATCGAGCACCTTTTGGGCTGCCCCCAGATCTTTTTTGACGCGCGAGGACACCCCCCACGGCACGCCAAGCAGCCAGTCGAGATAATTGCGCACCACTGTGGCTTCAGCGCTCATCGGCGACATGGACTTGAGCTTTTTCAGCTCGCCCTCAGCCTTTTCACGCGCTTCCTTCGACAGTTTGGTGGCTTTGACGCGGGCCTCAAGCTCGGCCAACTCGTTCTGTCCATCTTCGCCGTCGCCAAGTTCCTTCTGAATCGCCTTCATCTGTTCGTTCAGATAATACTCGCGCTGAGTGCGCTCCATCTGGCTTTTTACGCGGGTTTTGATCTTTTTCTCGACCTGCATCACGGACATTTCGCCCTGCATCTGGCCGTAGACTTTTTCCAGCCGCTCGGCCACGTCAAGCGTTTCCAAAAGATCTTGCTTCAGACCTACGTCAACGCCGAGATGGCCCGCCACGAGGTCGGCCAAGCGCGCAGGCTCGCGGGTTTCCGAAACGGCGGAAAGCGCCTCTTCGGGGATGTTTTTCTTGATCTTGGCATAACGCTCGAACTCTTCGGCAACCGCACGCACAAGCGCATTGGCCGAGTCCGGATCGCCAGGAACTTCCTCAAGCGTCTCGGCCCGCGCCTCAAAAAAGCTAGGGTTTTCAATAAATTCCGTGATCTTGACACGTGCCTTGCCCTCGACCAGCACTTTGACGGTGCCATCGGGCAATTTCAACAGTTGCAGCACATTCGCCAGGACGCCGATCTGATAGATACCATCGCTGGCAGGATCGTCGATGGAGGGGTCGATCTGGCTGGACAGCAGGATCTGCTTGTCATCAGCCATGACTTCTTCCAGCGCCCGCACCGATTTTTCGCGCCCCACGAACAAGGGCACGATCATATGCGGGAAAACCACGATGTCGCGCAGCGGCAGAACCGGATAGCTCGTGGAAAGGGTCTCGCTCATCTTTTGTTCCTTATCTGGCAGGAAGGTTTGCCCCGACAATCGGCAGCGCGTCTTCCCCTTCTGGCACTCTTATCTGGTAGTGCGGCACAGGCGTGTCAACCACTGCTTGGGTCTGATCATGATCCTGTGATGCGTCAAGGGCAAGTCCGCAATACGCCGGATTTAACGCCAACTGGCAGCAATGCGTTTACCGATTGGCATTAAATCGGCTCCAGATCACCGGCAGCACGGGTGGCGTGGAAATTTGCGACAAAGCTGGCAAGCTGACCTGCACTGATCGCGTCGCGCAGGCCCTGCATCAGCTCTTGGTAGTAATGCAGATTGTGCCAGGTCAGTAGCATCGAGCCGATGATTTCCTGCGCGCGGATGACGTGGTGCAGATAGGCGCGGGAATAATTGCGGCAGCAGGGGCAGGTGCAGGCCTCGTCCAGCGGGCGTGGATCGTCCATGTGACGGGCGTTCTTCAGATTGACCTGACCGCGGCGGGTCCAGCCTTGGGCTGTGCGGCCTGACCGGCTCGGCAGCACGCAATCCATCATATCAATGCCACGTTCGACGGCGCCCACGATGTCGTCAGGCTTGCCGACGCCCATCAGATAGCGCGGCTTGTCAAAGGGCAGCATTTCTGGGGCATAGTCTAACACGCCAAACATTGCCTCTTGCCCCTCGCCGACCGCAAGGCCCCCCACGGCATAACCGTCAAAGCCGATCTCAGTCAGCGCTTTGGCGGATTGTTCGCGCAGGTGCTGCGTGACACCACCCTGCTGGATGCCGAAAAGCGCATGGCCCGGGCGGTCGCCAAAGGCATCGCGCGAGCGCTGCGCCCACCGCATCGAAAGTTGCATGGATTTCTCAACCTCGGCCTCGCTGGCGGGCAAAGCGGGGCATTCGTCGAAACACATCACGATGTCGGAACCCAGCAGTTTCTGGATCTCCATACTGCGCTCGGGCGACAGCATGTGTTTGGAACCGTCGATATGGGACGAGAATTTCACGCCCTCCTCGGTCAGCTTGCGCAGGCTTGCCAACGACATCACCTGAAAGCCGCCGGAATCCGTCAGGATCGGGCGATCCCAGTTCATGAATTTGTGCAACCCACCCAGCCGCGCAATACGTTCCGCCGTCGGGCGCAGCATCAAATGATAGGTATTGCCAAGCAGGATATCGGCCCCCGTCGCACGCACGGACTCGGGTAGCATTGCTTTGACGGTCGCCGCGGTGCCCACCGGCATGAAGGCCGGGGTGCGAATTTCACCCCTTGGGGTGCTGATCACACCCGTGCGTGCGCGTCCATCTGTTGCATGAAGCGCAAAGCTGAAGGGCTGTGGCATGGGAACTCCTGTCTTTTCATTGCCCTTCTGCGGGATTGGGGGCAGAAAGTGAAGGGGATGTGTCTTTGGAGACCTTGGGGAATGCTGGAAGAGACTCGCGTGAAGCGTCAGAATATCCGGCTCAGCGCAGAGGCGCGTCGGACCCAAATCGCGCAGGCAGCCTTGCGCTGTCTGGAAAAGGTCGGTCGCAACGAGCTGACCGCACGAAAGGTTGCCGCCGAGGCGGGCCTCTCGCTGGGGCATCTGACCTATCACTTTGCCGATATGAAGCAGGTGTTGCAGGCGGGCTTCAGCCTTGCTGCGGAAAAGGTGCAGGAAGCGGGGCGATTGGCCCTGATCCAGCCCGGAGGCACCGCCGCCGAGCGGCTGGAGAGGTATCTGAGGGCAGGTTTTGGCGGTGCCGAGATCTCGCCGGTCAATCTTCGGCTGCGCGTCGATCTGTGGGCTGCCGCGCTGACTGACCCACATATCGCCGACATCGAATGGGAACTTTATCAAAACCAGCGCGAGGCGGTCGAGCGGCTGTTGCACCGGATGGCGGCGGACTATGCCATCGAACGGGTGCCGAATGTGGCTGATATGATCATGGCAACCTTGGACGGGCTTTGGCTTGACTGGCTGCGGCGTCAGGACCCGGACGCGGTGAGCAATGGGCTGGACGGCTGCGTGCTGTTTGCGCGACTGCGGTTGGGAGGCAGCTAAGTTACGATACGGACCGTAACTTAAGCGCTTCATTCAGAACGTCCAGAACCACATCCGACGGCACGTCGCTGGCGACGAAAGCCTCGCCAATTCCGCGCGCGAGGATAAAGCGCAGTTTGCCGTCGACCACCTTTTTGTCCTGCCCCATCAATGCCAGCAGCGCCTCGGCGGAAGGCAATTCCCCTGCGATATCAGACAGATCAACCTTAGTGCCCATCGCCTTAAGATGCGCACGCACGCGGCTTGGCGCCTCTTGCGAACACAGGCCAAGCCGCTGGCTGAGTTCAAAGGCCAGCGCACAGCCAATCGCCACGCCTTCGCCGTGCAGCAAGCGATCACCATAGCCCGTAGCCTTTTCCAGCGCATGGCAAAAGGTGTGGCCAAGGTTCAGCAGCGCGCGCTCGCCCTCTTCGGTTTCATCCCGGCTGACGATGCCGGCCTTCATCTCGACCGAGCGTGTGACGGCATATTGGCGCAAAGCGGCATCGCCGCGCGCCATCGCGGGCGCGTTGAGCTCAAGCCAGTCATAGAACGCGGCATCGCCCAAAAGGCCGTACTTGACCACCTCGCCATAGCCCGCCAGAAAATCGCGCGGCTCGAGTGTGCCCAGCACGTCGATATCGGCCAGCACAAGGCTGGGCTGATGAAAAGCACCGACAAGGTTCTTGCCCTGCGCGGTATTGATCCCCGTCTTGCCGCCCACCGAGCTGTCGACCTGCGCCAAAAGCGTGGTCGGGATCTGCACAAACCGGACGCCGCGGCGCAAGATCGCCGCGGCAAAGCCGACCAGATCCCCCACAACGCCGCCGCCAAAGGCCACCACGACATCGCGCCGCTCGATCTTTTGATCCAGCAACCACTCGGTCGTGCGTGCCAGTTGCTGCCATCCCTTGGATCCCTCGCCCGGTGGGACCGTCAGCGCGGTCATCGCGATACCCTCACGTTCCAGCGCTTGGGCGAGCGTCATCAAATGTCTGGCCGCAACGGTGTCGTCGGTGATCACGGCGACCTTCTTACGGCGGAGCAGTGGCGCAATCTGACGGCCAGCCTCAGCCACCAGCCCTTGACCTATGCGCACCTGATAGCTGCGCGCGCCCAAGGCGACGTCGATCACATTCAGGGTCATGTCATGTCCTTTCCAGAACGTCAGGCCGGGTCAACAGGCAGTTGATGACGCGCTGCGCCATATCGTCGACTGTCAGCGCGGCAGAACTGTCGGCGATGAGGTCGGCCTGTTGGTAAAACGGCAAGCGGGCTTCATAAAGCCCGCGCAGGGTTTCGCGCGGATTGGCGGTGCGCAACAAAGGTCGCGTGGTCTTATGACGCACCCGCTGCCATAGCAGGTCAAGATCAGCGCGCAGCCAGAGCGAAACGCCGGCTTCGTGAATTAGTTTACGGTTCGCGTCGGAAAGAAACGCTCCGCCTCCCGTTGACAGAACGCAGGGCGCACCGCGCAACAGGCGGTTCAGCACTTCGGTTTCGCGGGCGCGAAAGAACGCCTCGCCGTCACGCTCGAAGATTTCGGCGATAGATCGGTCGGCGGCGCGCACGATTTCTTCGTCCGAATCAAGAAAAGGCGCGCCCAAAGCACGCGCAAGAGCGGTGCCGACGGCGGTCTTACCCGCGCCCATCATCCCCACCATCACCACAGTTTTCTTTAGTCGTAGCATCAAAGTCCCTGTATGCTTTGGCGCATGCCGCAAAGAGGCGGCAGATTGCCCAAGCAAATCTTATTTGCCTGAATGGCGTGAACTTGGCGCAAATGCCATATATATTCGTGCCTGACGGGCGATCCGTGACGTGAATAAACAACAAGACGCCGCCGGAGCAACCGGCGATCTGAAAGGCATTGTGGGCATGGGCTATCTAATCAAGCTGATTTTTCTGTTACTGGTGCTAGGGTTTGCAGGGCTGGTAGGCTATGCCTATCTGGTGGATTTGGCACCTCAGGCGCAGGAGGTCAGGTTGCCGGTGGTGTTGCATGGTGAATAAGGCCAAGGCCTTTCTAACGGTTGCGGTGATGTTTACTTGCCTGCCCAATGCGGGCCAGGCGGAAAACAAACCGCTGTCGGTGATCAGTTGGCTGTCGCAGTCAATCAAGGCGCCTTCATCCAAAGGCAGCGTGGTGCCCGATGTCAGACAGGTGCCCGCGCCAATTCCGGCACAGCCCAATGGCACTCAGGCGAATTTGCCACCTGTGGCGGGCGAAACGCCGATAAGCAGCGGTGCCGTTCCTCAGGTTGAAGCAACGCGGGTTTTGGGCAAGCCGATGCTGGATGCGGTCGGGCTCTTGCCCTCGGCCGTGACGGGCTTTCCGACCAATCTTTGGGGGATCGGGCGCAGTGACGAGATAGCAGGCGCAATCAATCAGGTGGGTGAGGACCCCCTGCCCGCGTTGCAATCGCTGCTGGTGACGCTGCTCTTGGCCGAAGCGAACGCGCCGATCGATGCGTCGGGCGACGGGCGGTTGCTGATCGCACGGATTGACAAGCTGTTGACCATTGGCGCGTTGGATCAGGCACAGGCGCTGATCGATGCGGCTGGGGCTGACGCCTCGGCAGAACTCTTTCGTCGCAGTTTTGACATCGGATTGCTGACAGGGGACGAGGATCGCGCCTGTGCGCTGCTCAAGGGGGCGGCCTCGCTGGCGCCGACGCTGACGACGCGGGTGTTCTGCCTTGCGCGCTCGGGTGACTGGAACGCGGCGGCGCTGACGCTGCGCACAGCGCAGGCGCTTGGCACGATTACGCCGGACGAGGACCAGCTTTTGTCGCGGTTTCTGGACCCCGAGCAGTTTGACGGCGAACCGATGCCGCCCGCCCCAAAACCTGTTACGCCTTTGGTGTGGAAAATTTACGATGCCTTGGGCGAGCCGATTTCCACCTCGACTCTGCCGCCGGCCTTTGCGCGGGCTGATCTGTCGGACCATGCAGGTTGGAAGGCACAGATCGAGGCGGGTGAGCGGCTGGCGCGGGTGGGGGCGATTACGCCGAACATGCTGCTTGGTCTTTACACCGACCGCGCGCCGGCGGCCTCGGGCGGTGTCTGGGACCGCGCGGATGCGTTCCAGCGGCTGGACGTGGCCCTGACACGCGGCGATCTGACGGCGGTCGAGCAGCGCCTGCCACTGGCCTATGCACGAATGAAGGATGTCGAGCTGGAGGTCCCCTTTGCCATGTTGTTCGCGGGGCGCCTTGCTCAGGTCAAGCTCAGCGGCGATGCGGCACGTATTTCCTATGAGTTGGGGCTTTTATCCAACGAATACGAACGGTTGGCCAAGAATGATCCAGGCCAGACGGATGCGCGATCGGCCTTTTTGGCGGGGCTTGCCTCTGGCTCGGTGCAAGGGTTGGTTGCGCCTGACAGTATGGCGCGCGCCATTGCCCCCGCCTTTACCGCGCCAAAACTGCCCGATGACATTGCGGAACTGGTGACGCAAAAGCGGGTGGGCGAGGCGATCTTGCAGGCGATCTTGCGGATTCAGACCGGATTGCAGGGCGAGGTCAGCAAGGTCAACGAAGGGCTGTCGACCCTGAGAGTGCTGGGGCTTGAGGATGTGGCGCGGCGCACCGCCTTGCAGGTGATGCTGCTGGAGCGGCGGGGCTGATGAGCGCACCGGCGCAGGGGCAGATCTGGATCTCGACCTTTCTGGCGGCGCAGGCGGCCGATCTGGGGGCCGCGCGCAACACGCAACTGGCCTACGGGCGCGATCTGATGGATTTTCTAAGCTGGCTTGAGCGGCGTGGCGGCGGCTTTGCGGGCACCCGTCAAGCCGATGTCGAGGACTACCTTGTGTTTTGCGAGGCGCAGGGGCTGTCGAAATCCACCCGCGCGCGCAGGCTTTCCGCGATCCGTCAGCTCTACCGCTTTGCCCACGAGGAAGGCTGGCGCGCAGACAACCCTGCGCTGCGCCTCAAAGGCCCCGGTGCAAGCCAGAGTTTGCCGAAAACCCTGTCTGTCGCGGATGTCGAGCGAATTCTTGAGGCGGCACGCAACAAGGGCCGCAATCCGGGTGAGCGGTTGCGCAATCGCGCCTTGCTCGAGGTGCTTTACGCCACGGGGATGCGCGTGTCAGAGCTTGTCGGCCTGCCCGTGGCGGCCGTGCGGGGCGAGCCGCGGATGATCATGGTCAAGGGCAAGGGCGACAAAGAGCGGATGGTGCCGCTGTCGCCTCCTGCCCGCGAGGCGCTGCGCGACTGGCTGGGCTGGAGGGATACCGAAGAGGACCGCTCGCGAAAGGCGGGCAAACCTGCCAGCAAGTTTCTATTTCCGTCTTCGGGTGCCGAAGGGCATCTGACGCGGCATCATTTCTATGTGCTGATCAAGGATATAGCCGTGCAAGCCGGTGTTTCCCCCGCGCTGGTCACGCCCCATACCCTGCGCCATGCCTTTGCCACGCATCTTCTGGCGGGCGGCGCCGATCTGATGGTGATACAGGCGCTGCTCGGCCATGCTGATGTCGCTACGACCGAAATTTACACCCATGTGCTGGATGAACATCTCAAAGACCTGGTGCTGACGCATCACCCTCTGGCCAATCCGGCGCGCAAGACTTGAACCCCTGCGTGCGAACGCCCATAACCCGATCTGAACCACCCGTCACAGGACAAAATGGATAGCACGCTTGATACGGCCTTTTGGCTGACCGCCGCCGGAATTTTAGGATTGATCGTCCTGTCGGGTTTCTTTTCGGGGTCCGAGACCGCGCTGACAGCCGCCTCTCGCGGCAAGCTGAAGGCGCAGGCCGATAAGGGCTCGCGCGGGGCGGCAGCGGCGATGCAGGTCACCGAAGACAACGAGCGGATGATCGGCGCGCTGCTCTTGGGCAACAACATCGTCAACATTCTGTCGGCCTCGCTGGCGACCGCGGTATTGACGCGGGTGCTGGGCGATAGCGGCGTGGCGATGGCGACCTTGGTGATGACGGTGCTGATCCTGATCTTTGGCGAGGTTTTGCCCAAAACCCTCGCGATCACCTTTCCCGAAGCCGTGGCCGCGAAGGTAGCGCCGATCATCCGGCTGCAAATCCTGCTGTTTTCGCCGGTGGTCAGCGTTGTGCGGGCCTTGGTGCGCGGTTTACTGTTTCTGTTTGGCGTCAAGACCGACCCGAACAGCAAGATGCTGGCCTTGCAGGAAGAAATCGTTGGCGCGATCTCGCTGGGTCACAGCGAAGGCGCGATGGAAAAGGATGCGCGCGACCGTCTGTTGGGCGCTCTGGATCTGGGTCAACGCACGGTGGACGAGATCATGCGCCACCGCCGCCAGATCGAGATGATCGACGCCGACTTGCCTCCGGGAGAGCTGATCACCAAAGTTTTGGCCTCGCCCCATACCCGCCTGCCGCTTTACCGCGACAATGAGGAAAACATTCTGGGCGTGATCCATGCCAAGGACCTGCTGCGCGAAGTGGACCGTCTGCTGCGAGGCGACGGGGGCGGCATCGAGGCCCTGGATATCGTCAAGGTGGCGATGAAGCCCTATTTCATTCCCGACACCACCAGCCTTGACGAACAGATGCGCGAGTTTCTGAAACGGCGCACGCATTTCGCACTGGTGGTGGATGAATACGGCGCGTTGCAGGGGCTGATCACGCTCGAGGATATTCTTGAGGAAATCGTCGGCGATATTACCGATGAATTCGACGTGGTGGCGCGCAATTCGGGGCCAAAGGTCAGCGAGAATGGCGATTTTCTGATTGAGGGCAGCATGACCATCCGCGATCTGAACCGCGCGATGGATTGGAACCTGCCTGATAATGAGGCCAATACCGTGGCAGGTCTGGTGATCCACGAGGCGCAGACCATTCCGAACGAAGGCCAGGTGTTCCAATTCCACGGCTTTCGGTTCGAAGTGGTCCAGCGGCAGGAAAACCGTATTGCGAAATTGAAGCTGCGCCCGATCTAGCTGGCGGAAATTCCGCTGCGGGTGCAGCCAAGACTTTCCTTGCACGCGCCCCTGCGCTATGACCGCGGCGAGAGCACCCCATCGCCCTATTGGAGGCTATGACATGAGCACGATTATTGACATTCACGCCCGCGAGATTCTTGACAGCCGCGGCAACCCAACCGTCGAAGTTGACGTTTTGCTGGAAAGCGGCGCGATGGGCCGTGCGGCCGTGCCCTCGGGCGCCTCGACCGGTGCGCATGAGGCCAATGAAAAGCGAGACGGCGACAAGTCGCGCTATCTGGGCAAGGGTGTGCTGGAAGCCGTGGCGGCCGTGAACGGCGAGATTGCCGAAGAAATCGTAGGTTTTGACGCCACCGAGCAGGTCGGTATCGACCGCACCATGATCGAGCTGGACGGAACCCCGAATAAATCGCGTCTGGGTGCCAATGCTATTCTGGGCGTCTCTTTGGCCGTGGCCAAGGCGGCTGCGGAATTCACAGGCCAGCCGCTTTATCGCTATATCGGCGGCACCTCGGCCCGCGTTTTGCCAGTTCCGATGATGAATATCATCAACGGTGGCGAACATGCGGATAACCCGATTGATATTCAGGAATTCATGATCATGCCGGTGGGGGCTTCCAACATCAAGGAAGCGATCCGCATGGGCTCCGAAGTATTCCACACGCTGAAGAAAGAACTGCAAGCCGCTGGCCACAACACCGGCATCGGTGACGAGGGTGGCTTTGCGCCAAACCTCAGCTCTGCCCGCGATGCGCTTGATTTCATTCTCAAGTCGATTGAAAAGGCAGGCTACAAGCCGGGGCAGGATATCTATCTTGCGCTGGATTGCGCGGCGACCGAATACTTCAAGGGCGGCAAGTATGAGATGAAAGGCGAGGGCAAATCGCTGACCATCGAGCAGAACGTCGATTTCTTGGCTGGTCTGGCTGCCGACTACCCTATCATCTCGATCGAGGATGGCTGCTCGGAAGATGACTGGGCGGGCTGGAAGCTGTTGACCGACCGTTTGGGCGACAAGGTGCAGCTGGTGGGTGACGATCTGTTCGTGACCAACCCGCGCCGTTTGGCCGAAGGCATCGCGGCAGGCTGCGCCAATTCGATGTTGGTCAAGGTCAACCAGATCGGCACCCTGACCGAGACATTGCAAGCCGTCGATATGGCGCATCGTGCGCGCTATACCAACGTGATGAGCCACCGCTCGGGCGAGACCGAAGATTACACCATCGCCGATCTGGCTGTTGCGACCAACTGCGGTCAGATCAAGACCGGCTCGCTGTCACGTTCGGACCGTTTGGCCAAATATAACCAGCTGATCCGCATCGAAGAAATGCTGGGCGAGACGGCAGAATACGCAGGACGCTCTATCCTGCGCAGCTAAGGGGTTACGATGAATAGAACGGCGCTGGCAGCTATGCTCGCGCCGTTTTCTTTTGGAAAAAGGCCATGTTACAGCCTGCGCCAAATGCTGGCTTTGATGCAGCAAAGGCGATGCGCGTTTGCGAGGCGCCGCAACGCAAAGGCTTAGGTCTGCGGTATCAGCAAGCGTTCGGGGCGGTAGGGATGCCAGAGCGGATGCGCGCCCTGCCCCATGATTTCGGCCGCAAGCGCCTCGGCAGCCAAGGCCGCGAGGGTGACGCCGGAGTGCATCACGGCAAGGCTAAGACCTTGGGCGACCAGACCCAGTGCAGGCAGCCCGTCGGCGGGATAGGGTCTATGTCCCAAAACAGTTTCGGCCTCGGAAATATCAGGGCCAAAGAGCGCCCTTAGGTTGGTCAACGTGGCAGCAATGGCGGCAGCGCGATCGGGGATCGTCTCGGCACTATCGGCTTGGTGGTTGGCCGCACAGGGAGCGAGCAGGCCGCCGTCGGAAAGTTGGCGGATCTCCTGTTCTGGAGATATCAGGATATGCTTCAGACGGAACCCTACCGGATCTGTTCGTAAAAGCAGGCCCGGACGCGGCACCATCGCCAGATTGAGACCCAGCCCGTGCAACAGGCGCGGAGTCGTAATGCCTGCGGCCAATACCGTATGCTCAGCCTCGATTGGCCCAATTGCGGTACGCGCGCCGGTGATCTTGCCGCCCACCTCGATCAGACTTTTGGCAGCGATTCCGGACAAAACCTTGGCACCCGAAGCTGCGAGCAGGCTGCGGGTCAGCGCGGCAGGATTTACGGCACCCTCGCTGGGGAACCGCAGCGCACGGCTTGGCGGCGCATGCAACGCAGGTTCGAGGGCTGTCACTTCGGCCTGGCCAAGCACATCGACGGGGTAACCAAGAGCCTTTAGCGCACTGTGCATCTGCTCAAAACCGACACCCTCAGTCTCGAACCAAAGTGCGCCTTGCCAGATATGACCAGCCTCAGGCAGATCGGCAGCAAGGCGGTGATGCGCTGCCATTGCCGCGACACGCAGGGCATGGTGAGCCGCGTCGGCGTAAAAGCTCGCATTTATCCAGCCAAAACTGCGGCCTGATGCGGCGCTGGCGGGTTGGTCTGCCTCCAGCACCGTCACCTCTGCCCCAGCCCGCGAGAGCCGATAGCTAAGGCTGGCGCCAAGGATGCCTGCACCGATTATCAAGACTTTCATGGCTTGCTCCGTTTGCAACGATGCTGGCATGTTGGTGCGCAAGACGAAAGGGGATGGCATGGACGCAGATCAGATTATTGCAAAACTGGGATTGCAGCCCCACCCCGAGGGCGGCTGGTATCGCCAGACGTGGGTCGGTCCACAGGTTGCAGGTCGCGCGGTGGGTACGGCTATTCATTTCTTGCTGCAGGCTGGCGAGCGCAGCCATTGGCACCGTGTGGATGCGGATGAGATCTGGCTATGGCATGCCGGCGCCAAGCTAGAGCTTTCGTTGGGGCTGCGAACGGCTACGGCACGGGTGATGGGGCCGGATGTGCTGGCGGGTGACGCAGTGCAGGTTGTGGTGCCCAAAGGCTGGTGGCAAGCGGCGCGAAGTTTGGGCGACTGGACGCTGGTGTCATGCACTGTCAGTCCCGGGTTTCGGTTTGAGGGCTTCGAACTTGCCGCGCCCGGCTTCGATCTGCCGGGGCTGTGATGGATCAGAAAAGCTTTGTGCAGGCGCTGCCGATCGACGTGAAGGCGCAGCTGATGTTGCGATCAGATGCCGCCGGATTGCGACATCTTTTAGGGCATCTGGGGTTGATCGTGGTGACGGGCAGCTGGATCGGGTTGGGCCTGTCGTTGTGGTGGGTGCTGGTCCCGATACAAGGCGTGCTGATCGTGTTTCTGTTCACCCTAGAGCATGAGGCCACGCATAAAACGCCCTTTGCAAGCGAACGGTTGAATGAATGGGTGGGACGGTTGTGCGGGTTTCTTTTGCTACTCCCGTTCGAGTGGTTTCGCTATTTCCATCTTGCTCATCACCGCTGGACCAATATCGAGGGCCGCGACCCCGAGCTTGCCGGGGGCAAACCTTCGACGCTTGGCGCATGGCTGTGGCATGTCAGCGGCGTGCCATATTGGTCAGCGCAGCTGCGACGGATGCAAGAGCTGATCATGGGGCGGGCAGAAGGCGACTATCTGCCCGACGGGGCCAAGGCGCGGATCGTTGCACAGGCACGCTGGATGGGTTTGGGCTACGCGCTGGTGGGCTGGAGCCTGTGGCACACGCCGCTGTTGTTCTGGATCTGGATTTTGCCGGTCATGATCGGACAGCCGGTCTTGCGCCTATACTTGCTGGCCGAACATGGCGACTGCCCTCGCGTTGCAAATATGTTCTTGAATACACGCACGGTTTTTACCAACCCGCTGGTGCAATTCTTGGCGTGGAATATGCCCTACCACGTCGAACATCATGTATTCCCTGCAGTGCCTTTCTACTTGCTGCCGCAACTGCATCTGTTGATGCGGGCCGAATTGAAGCAAACTGCGGCGGGTTATCGCGCATTTTCAGCCGAGTATTTGCGCAGGCGGCGCTAAGTCGAGGCGCAGGTGATGCTGCATAAACATCTGAAACAAGCACAAGACTTGGGTTTGTCGGCCTTATGCGCCTGAATCCGCGACCTGAAGGCAATTGGCTCGCCCACGCGACATTGGGATTGTAGCGGATACAAATTTGCAGTGGCGCAGGCCTTCGGGGCGGAGTAGCGATTGGCATGGACAAAATTCCCCTGCAAATTCCTGCCAAGAATGAAGACACTCTGCGCGGCTTTGGTTTTGCGCTGACCGCCTATGTGCTCTGGGGGTTTTTGCCCCTTTTCATGAAGGCCTTGGCGCATATCTCGCCTGCCGAGGTTATTGCGCATCGTGTGCTTTGGTCATTGCCTATCGCGGGCGCAGTTCTGTGGGCGACGGGGCGGACTGCAGATTTGATGGTGGCGCTGCGCACGCCGCGGATGCTGATGATGGCGGTGGCAACGGCCAGCCTGATAACCATCAATTGGGGGATCTATGTCTGGGCCATTGGCGCAGGGCACGCGCTGGACGCCGCATTGGGCTATTACATCAATCCATTGTTTTCGGTGTTTCTGGGGGCGATGCTGCTGGGAGAGACGCCTTCGGTAGCACAAAAGTGGGCCATTGCTCTTGCAGCGGCGGCCGTGGTGGCCCTGACCTTCGAGGCGGGCAAGCTGCCATTGATCTCGCTGGCACTCACCGTGACTTGGGGTCTTTATGCCTATCTGAAAAAATCGCTGCCAATTGGGCCTAATCAAGGGTTCTTTCTTGAAATTCTGATTTTGACGCCCTTTGCTCTTGCCTATGTGATGTGGTGTCAAACGACGGGGCGCGGACATTTCATGATGGGGATTCCACGCGATACGGTGTTGTTGTTGTGCTGTGGACTTGTGACAGCGGTCCCGCTGATTGTCTATGCCAACGGCGCGAAACTGCTGCGGCTTTCGACCATCGGCATCATGCAATATATTGCACCAACAATGATATTTCTGACGGCCGTGTTCATATTTGGCGAACCGTTCAGTCGCGGCAAGATGATTGCGTTTCCAATGATCTGGATTGCGCTGGTGATCTATACATCTTCGATGGTGCGTCAAGCGCGCGCCGTCGGGCGCTAAAGTCAGGGACGGCTGATCTGACCGCCTCCGATTGCCGCGGCCACCCCGGTTGTGCCAGGGCAGGATGTCGGCAGGCCATGGACGACACGCGCGGCGAGAAAGGCGAAGGCCTGCGCCTCTAACATGTCGCCATTCAGACCTTTGGCCTCGACCGGGGCGACATCTGCGCCCGTGCGCTTCGCAAGCTCCGTCATCAGTGTGACGTTGTGACGCCCGCCGCCCGCAACAAGGATCTGGTCAACGGCCTTGGGAAAATGCTCGGCCCCGCGTGCCACACAAGCGGCGGCAATGGCGGTCATGGTCGCTGCGGCATCGGCGTTAGAGAGTTTATGTGTTTTCTTAAAGAACCGCGCGAAGTCGTTGCGATCCAATGATTTAGGCGGAATTTTATGAAAGTAAGGCTGCGTAAGAAAGGCCTGAACGAGGCGTTCATCCGCACACCCATAAGAGGCGAGCTGTCCGCCTTCGTCGCAGTCTCGATCAAGACGGTTGCGCATCAGATCGTTGATGGGCGCATTGGCGGGACCAGTGTCAAAGGCCAAGAGTGCGCCTGCGGTTTCCGGAGCGGGTTGGCTCGGGTCGATCCAGGTCAGATTGCCAACGCCCCCGAGATTCAAGATCGCCAATGGCGTGCGGGCCTTGATGTATTTCGCACAAGCGAAGTGAAAAAATGGCGCAAGTGGCGCGCCCTGCCCGCCCATCTGAACATCGTTGGACCTGAAATCCCAAACCACCGGGCACCCCAGCGCCTCGGCCAGCAGATCACCGTTGCCGGCCTGATGCGTGCGTCCTGCTGCAGGGTCATGGGCGAGCGTCTGGCCGTGAAATCCGACCATATCATAACCGGAAAAGCGTGACAGCAGTTCAGCATGGGCGGTTTCCACCACCTCCGCGGCCTCTGCCACCCCTGCTTCGCCCTGCCAGCGCCCGAAAGCGGCACGGATTATCGCGCGTTCGTCGTCCGTATAGGGGCGATAGGCGTGAGGACCGAACTCGAGGATCTGATGCCCATCGGTGCGCAGCATCGCAGCATCGACGCCATCAAGCGAGGTGCCCGACATCGTGCCAAGAACCCAAGTCGCACCCTGCTTGCCCATATTCCCTTTAACCCCTAGCCCCGCTATACCGTGCCCACCTTAAAGCATGAGTGTCCCATGACCTACCATCCGAAATCAGATTTTATGCGCGTAATGATGACCCGCGGCTTTTTGGCCGATTGCACGGATTATCAGGCGCTTGACGAGGCTTTGGTCAAGGGGATCGTGCCCGCCTACATCGGCTTTGATGCGACGGCCAAGTCGCTGCATGTCGGCTCGCTTATCCAGATCATGATGCTGCGCTGGTTGCAAAAGACCGGAGGCAAGCCGATCGTGCTGATGGGTGGCGGCACCACCAAGGTGGGCGATCCGTCGTTTAGGGCCGAAGAGCGCCCCTTGCTGACCAATGCCCAGATCGACGACAACATTGCCGGCATCAAACGGGCGTTTTCGCCTTATGTTCAGTTCGGCGATGGGCCGAATGACGCCATCATGGTGAACAACGCCGAATGGCTGGACGGGCTGAACTATCTAGAGTTTCTGCGCGACATCGGGCGGCATTTCTCGGTCAACCGGATGCTGTCATTTGAAAGCGTGAAATCGCGGCTGGACCGCGAGCAGTCGCTGTCCTTTCTTGAATTCAACTATATGATCTTGCAGGCCTATGATTTTCTTGAGCTAAACCGCCGTTATGGCTGTCTGGTTCAGATGGGTGGCAGCGACCAATGGGGCAATATCGTCAACGGTGTCGATCTGACGCGCCGCGTGATCGACCACGAGGTTTACGGGCTGACCTCGCCGCTTTTGACCACGAGCGATGGCAAAAAGATGGGCAAATCGCAGTCGGGTGCTGTCTGGCTGAACGCCGATATGTATTCGCCCTATGAGTTCTGGCAATTCTGGCGCAACACCACCGACGCCGATGTCGGCCGGTTCCTCAAGCTTTACACCGAGTTGCCGCTGGAGGAATGTGAGCGTCTGGGCGGCTTGGAAGGGTCCGAGATCAATGCCGCCAAGATCATTCTTGCCAATGAGGTCACGCGGCTTTTGCACGGCGACGAGGCGGCAGCAGCGGCCGAGGCCACGGCCCGCGAGGTATTCGAGCGCGGCGGTGTCGGGGACGATCTGCCCACCGTCAGGGTGAGCGCAGAAGAAATTGGCGACGGCCTTGGCGTCGTGCAACTTTTTGTGCGCGCAGGGCTTTCAGGCTCGGGCAAAGATGCCAAGCGCTTGATCCTTGAAGGCGGTGCCAAAATGAATGACGAGATCATTACAGACCCTGGAATGCGCATCGGGGCCGGCCATTTGGCCGAACCGCTGAAGCTAACCGCGGGCAAAAAGCGTCACGCCCTCGTGGTCATGGATTGAAAAAAGGCAGGACCTGAGCCCTGCCTTTTCATACTGGCCAAAATATCCTGGGGGGTGCGGGGGGCTAGCCCCCCGTCGTCGGCCCCAGGATCACTCGGTCACCGTCACTTTTGCCATATAATCAGGCTCAGTGACTTCACCGTTCTGCCCTTCGCCGCGTTTGATGGCGTCAACGACGTCCATGCCTTTGATGACTTTGCCGATGACGGTGTATTGACCGTTCAGGAAATCGCCCGGCGCAAACATCATGAAAAACTGGCTGTTGGCCGAATCCGGATCCTGTGAGCGCGCCATCCCGACCGTGCCCCGCTCAAAGGGCACATCCGAGAACTCGGCCGGAATGTTCGGCATATCCGAACCGCCCATGCCTGCCATCGAGGTATCGCCATCTTTTTTGCCGTATTGCACATCGCCTGTCTGGGCCATGAAGCCGTCGATCACGCGGTGAAACACCACACCATCATAGGCGCCGGATTTTGCCAGAGCGACGATCTGGGCCACATGTTTCGGCGCATGCAGGACGTCGAGATCGATCACGACCTCGCCCTTTACCCCACCGTCAACCTCGATCACAAGGTTCGGACCGGGGCCGTCGCCTTCGGCGAAGGCCGGAGCCGCCGTCAGCAGCAGAGCCGCCAATGCGAGTTTATTGAACATCGGCAGCCACCCGCACAGTGATCATACGGTCAGGGCTTGCCGGTGGCTCGCCACGGGTGATCTTGTCAACATGTTCCATCCCCGAGATGACGCGGCCATAGACCGTATACTGGCGGTTCAGAAAGTGGTTGTCGGAAAAGTTGATGAAAAACTGGCTGTTGGCCGAATTCGGGTTCGACGAGCGCGCCGCACCGATCGTGCCACGGTCATGCGGGATGCCCGAGAACTCTTGCGTCAGGTCCGGATAGGACGACCCGCCGGTGCCTGCGCGGCGCAGGTTGAAGTCTTTTTCCATATTGCCGTTTTCGACGTCACCCGTTTGCGCCATGAAGCCGTCGATCACACGATGAAAGGCCACGTTGTCATAAGCCTTTTCGCGGGCGAGGGTTTTCATCCGCTCGACATGCAAGGGCGCAATGTCGCTGAGCATCTCAAGGACAACTTCGCCGTCCTTCAGCGTGATGATGATGGTGTTCTCTGGGTCTTTGATTTCGGCCATTGGCGGGCATCCTTTTTCTGTTCTGGCGCGGAAACTAGCGTCCGAAGCCATGAAGGGAAAGGCCTAACAGTTGACGGCGGCGTCAGATGGGCGGAAACAGGGGGCAAGTTTACGCGACACAGCAAGGAGCGCGCGATGACCTGGAAGACGATCGACGATATGGCCCTAGCGGGAAAGGTCGTTCTGACCCGTGTAGATATCAACGTGCCGATGGAGGGCACCCAAGTGACGGATGCCACGCGGATCGAAAAGATCGTGCCCACGGTCGAGGATCTGCTGGCACGCGGTGCCAAAGTGGTGCTGCTGGCCCATTTCGGTCGGCCCAAGGGCAAAGTGGTGCCCGAAATGAGCCTGCGACTGGTGCTGCCGACGCTGGAGGCGGCCTTGGGCCGCTCGGTCACATTTATGGAAACCCCCAGCCGCGCCGAAATCGACGCCTTGCCGCAAAACGCGATTGTGCTGGTGGAAAATACGCGATTCTCGCCGATGGAAGAGGCCAATAACCCGCTGATGGCGCAATTCCTTGCGGGCTTGGGCGATTATTTCTGCAATGACGCCTTTTCGGCGGCGCACCGCGCTCATGCCTCGACCGAAGGCGTAGCGCGGCTTTTGCCCAGCTTTGCCGGTCGGTTGATGGCGGAGGAATTGGCCGCACTTGAGGCTGCTTTGGGCAAGCCCGAGCGTCCGGTGGTGGCCGTGGTCGGTGGCGCGAAGGTGTCAACCAAACTTGATCTGTTGGGCAATCTGGTAAGCAAGGTCGATCATCTGGTGATTGGCGGCGGGATGGCGAATACGTTTCTTGTGGCGCAGGGCGTCGAGGTTGGCACATCGCTGGCCGAGCGCGACATGGCTGCTACGGCGCTGGAAATTGTTGCCAAGGCCAAGGCTGCTGGCTGCACGATCCATCTGCCGGTCGATGTGGTGGTGGCGTGGGAGTTCAAGGCGGGCGCCGAAAACAAGACCGTCGATGTCACCTCTTGCCCGAACGACGCGATGATTCTGGATGCGGGTCCAAAGACCGTGGCCGAGCTGACCCGTGTTTTCTCGCAGTGCAGGACGCTGATCTGGAACGGACCGTTGGGTGCGTTTGAGATCGAACCGTTTAACGCCGCCACCAATGCGGCAGCGCAGGCGGCAGCGCGGCTGACGCGCGAGGGCAAGCTCGTCTCGGTCGCGGGCGGTGGCGATACGGTCGCCGCGCTGAACCAAGCGGGTGCTGCGCAGGATTTCACCTTTATCTCGACCGCAGGCGGCGCTTTTCTTGAATGGATGGAGGGTAAGACCCTACCCGGTGTCGCGGCACTTGGCTGAAATCGGCGGCTGGGGGGCAGAAATACCCCTCAGCTTCGTCCACTAAGCCATTGTTAGCGCAAACAAACACCATGTTAGCGTAACCAATATTGCGCGAGCGGCCCAAGCTTTCTACCAGCAAGACATAGTCATTCCTTTTTGGAGCATGTCATGCGCGCGACCAAGGCCGTTCAGAAAATTCTGTCGAATTACGAAGGTGAAACCCCCGGTGTGAAGGCGCAATTGTGTCGCATTCTGATGGAGGGCAAGCTGGGCGGCACAGGCAAGATGATAATCCTGCCGGTCGATCAGGGCTTCGAACACGGGCCGGCGCGCAGCTTTGCCAAGAACCCAGCCGGCTATGATCCCCATTATCACTACCAGCTGGCCATTGATGCGGGGCTGAACGCCTACGCCGCACCTTTGGGGTCGCTGGAGGCCGGAGCAGATACGTTTGCGGGGCAAATCCCGACAATTCTAAAGGTGAACTCGTCTAACTCGTTGATGTCCGATACGGCTGGAAAGAATCAGGCGATCACGGGTTCGGTGCAGGATGCGCTGCGGCTGGGCTGTGCGGCGATTGGCTTCACCGTCTATCCCGGGTCGGATATGGCGATTGATATGTTTGAAGAGATCGTCGAGATGCGGCGCGAGGCTGCGGCCAAGGGTGTCGCTACGGTGATCTGGTCTTATCCGCGCGGCGAGGCGATCTCCAAAGCGGGTGAGACGGGCATCGATGTGGCGGCCTATGCGGCGCATATTGCAGCACTTTTGGGCGCGCATATCATCAAGATCAAGCTTTCGACCGATCATTTGATGCTGCCAGAGGCCAAGAAGGTCTATGAGGACGAGAAAATCGCCATCGGGGCGATGTCACAGCGGGTCAAGCATTGCGTGGATGCGTCGTTTGCCGGGCGCCGGCTGATCGTATTCTCGGGCGGTGCGGCCAAAGGCGCGGATGCGGTTTATGACGATGCCCGTGCGATCCGTGACGGCGGTGGCAACGGCTCAATTATCGGTCGCAACTCGTTCCAGCGCGAGCGTGTCGATGCTTTGGCCATGCTGAACAAGCTTGTCGAGATCTATCGCGGGCGCGCCTGAGCCCAAAGCGTTGATGCGGTGAGAATATTTTGCTCGCCGCATCATTTTTGGGATTCACTTGATTCGTAGAATGTGACATGGTCGTGAAACGAACCACCCCCAATAATGAGGGGCGGGCGTAGAGGCAGAGTAGATGATCCATCCGCAATCCCGGCCCGCCGTCGGCGGCATGTTCTTTCTGGTGCTTGCGCTTACGCTTGGCGGATACTTCACATTTGCGGCTGTTCAGGGTGACTACGGGATCTTTCGCCGGGTCCAGATCAAGGCCGAGGTGGCGGAACTTACGGTCGAGCGCGATCAGCTAAAGCTGGAGCTTGCCCGCTTGGATAACCTGACTCATCGGCTGTCAGATGACTATCTCGATATTGATTTGCTGGACGAGCGCGTGCGCAATGTTCTGGGATACCTGCGTGCCGACGAAGTCGTGATCCGCTAAGTTTTGCACATTATGCATGGCAGCCATGCGGCAAAAAATTCGCAGCAATAAATTTTTGCGTTTTTTTGTCGATGCGGTATATATAGTTTAATACTGAACTATTTGCACCGTGACGGGAGGACGCTGCCTTGGCTGCTAAGAAAGCCCCAGAGAAATCGAATGTCTCGAAGGAAGAACTGCTAAAGTTTTACCGCGAGATGCTGATGATCCGCCGATTCGAGGAAAAAGCGGGCCAGCTTTATGGCATGGGCCTGATCGGTGGCTTTTGCCATCTTTATATCGGGCAAGAGGCCGTGGTTGTGGGTCTTGAGGCCTGCACCAAGGAAGGCGACAAGCGCATCACGTCGTATCGGGACCACGGCCATATGCTGGCCTGTGGCATGGAAGCCAATGGCGTGATGGCCGAGCTTACGGGGCGCGAGGGCGGCTATTCCAAGGGCAAGGGCGGCTCGATGCATATGTTCAGCCGTGAGAAGCATTTCTACGGCGGCCACGGTATTGTCGGCGCGCAGGTGCCGCTGGGGGCTGGTCTGGCCTTTGCCGACAAATACAAGGGCAACGACAATGTGACCTTTGCCTATTTCGGGGATGGGGCTGCAAACCAGGGTCAGGTCTATGAGACCTACAACATGGCCGAGCTGTGGATGCTGCCAGTAATTTTTGTCATTGAAAACAACCATTACGCCATGGGCACATCGCAGGCGCGCTCGACCAAATCGGAAACGCTGTTCGGTCGCGGTCTGGCCTATGGCATTCCCGGCGAACAGGTAGACGGCATGGACGTGCTCGCGGTCAAAGAGGCCGGGGCCAAGGCTGTAGCCCATTGTCGTGCTGGCAAGGGTCCATATATTCTTGAGATGATGACCTATCGCTATCGCGGGCATTCGATGTCCGACCCGGCGAAATATCGCTCGCGCGAAGAAGTCGATAAGATGAAATCCGAAAAGGATGCCATTGAACATGTGCGCGATATGCTGCTGAACGCGGGTCTTGCTTCGGATGAGGACCTGAAGGCAATCGATAAGGCGATCAAAGAGGTCGTCAACGCCAGCGCCGAATTTGCAAAAGAAAGCCCAGAGCCCGCATTGAGCGAGCTTTGGACCGATATTTACGCCTGAGGGGGAGAAAACCATGGCAGTAGACGTTCTTATGCCCGCGCTTTCACCCACTATGGAAGAAGGCACGCTGGCAAAATGGCTGGTCAAAGAAGGTGACGAGGTCAAATCGGGCCAGATCATCGCAGAAATCGAAACCGACAAGGCGACGATGGAATTTGAGGCCGTGGATGAAGGCAAGGTTGGCCGGATTCTGGTGGCCGAAGGCACAGCAGGCGTGAAGGTGAACACACCGATCATGGTGCTGGTTGAGGATGGCGAGAGCGCTAATGCAGCCCCCGCTGCCGCCAAGGCCGAGGCCGCACCTGCAGCCGCAAAAGTCGAGGTTGCGGTGGCGGCTCCGGTCGCAGTGGTTTCCAAAGCCAGCCCCGATTGGCCCGAAGGCACGCCGATGAAGACCATGACCGTGCGGGAAGCCCTGCGCGAAGCCATGGCCGAAGAAATGCGCGCCAATGATGCTGTGATGCTGATGGGCGAAGAGGTTGGCGAATACCAAGGCGCCTATAAGATCAGCCAAGGTCTGCTGGACGAGTTTGGACCCAAGCGCATTGTGGATACGCCGATCACCGAGGCTGGCTTTACCGGCATCGCGATTGGTGCGGCTTGGGGTGGCTTGAACCCGATTGTCGAGTTCATGACTTTTAACTTCGCGATGCAAGCCATTGACCATATTCTGAATTCGGCGGCCAAGACCAACTATATGTCCGGCGGCCAGTTGGGTTGCCCGATTGTGTTCCGTGGAGCCAATGGCGCTGCGGCCCGCGTGGGCGCGCAACATTCGCAGGATTACGCGGCGTGGTATGCAGCTATTCCGGGCCTGCGGGTGGTGATGCCCTATTCGGCGGCGGATGCGAAGGGCCTCTTGAAACAGGCGATCCGTGATCCGAACCCGGTGGTG
>JAHEBX010000228.1 GCA_024642045.1 Pseudorhodobacter sp.
CCACCTGCTGTGTCAGGCGGCGGGGGTGGGCTTTGTCTGGGATGCGGTGCAAGAGAACAAGGCCCATACCGACCGTGTTCGCTACCTGTCGCTGGCCGAAGGGTCACTGCGCGCGATGGAAGGCCATCGGCGGATCCTCAAAGCGCTGCGCGCCCAAGACGAAGAGGCCGCCGTCGTCGAACTGCGACACCACCTTGGTCAGATCGAACAGATCATCCAGGACCTGCGCGCGGCGAACCATGCCTGGTTTTCGGACGAAGGGTAGCCGCCCGTCGGGATCCAGCCTAGGCTGCGGCTCAAAGAGCGATACGGGATGAAGGATATCTGATGCGGTGGGATCTGGAAGAAACGGGCGGGCCAGTGGCCTACAAGCTGCTTGCCGCCACTGTGATACCACGCCCGATTGCCTGGGTGGTGACGATGGGCGCAAAGGGCCCGAACGCCGCGCCGTTTTCGTTCTTCAATGTCATGGGCTCCGCGCCGCCGACGCTGGTGCTGGGGCTGATGGCCGACGCTGCGCGCGGCTTCAAAGATACGGCGCGCAACATCCTCGATACCGGTGAGTTCGTCGTCAACCTTGTGCCCGAGGCGCTGGTGCAGGCGATGAATATCACGGCAGTCGACGCGCCGTCTGGCGTCAACGAGCTGGAGCTGGCGGGGCTTGCCACCACCGCCTCGCAGCATATCCGCCCGCCACGGATCACCGCGAGCCCGGTGGCATTTGAGTGCCGCATGCTCTCATCCGTAGTGACCGGCCCGCAACAGACCATCGTGATTGGCCGGGTGCTGTCGGTGGTGATCGACGATGCTTTTGTGCTCGATGCCAAGCGGGCGCATATCGACACCGCGGCGCTGGACCTTGTGGCGCGCAGTTCCGGCTCGACCTATGTGCGCAGTCGCGACACCTTTGAACTGGCCCGCCCGAACTGGCCCGAGATGCAGGCGCAAATCGATCGGCGCAACGCGGCCACAACCAAGACAAACTAAGGCGCCCTTAGACTGAAGACGAAAAACTGGCGCATTTTGCGCCCGGTTTTGTTAGTTTAAGCAAAAGAGGGTCGCGTTTCCCCCGTTTGGGGGATTTGCCCGCTGCGCCAGACTTGCGACGACAGACAGCACAGCATTCGGGGGATCAGTCATGCTCAAGGCCGCGTTTTTCCGCACATGGGGGCTTGCTACTTTGACCCTGCTGCCGTTTGCGGCGCTGGCGCAAGAGGGCAGCACTTGGGTGTTGGCCAGTGGCACAGCGCCCGCGCCCCCCCAGTCGGCGGCTGGCGCAAGTGCGCTTGGCGGTGCTGGATGGGTGCAGCCCGCCGCCTCGCGCAGCGTGACCGATGGCGCCTTGCGCCGCGTGGTGCTGGCGCGACTGCGCCCTCAAGCAGCGCTTTTTTCGGGCCCGACGCTGATCAGCACTGGTTTTGCGGGGCATGTTTATCAGCGCCCGATCCTGCCCACCGCAGACCGCGAGGCGGCGCGCACCAGCCCCGACTATCAATTCATCGATCTTGACGGCGTTGTGGCCAGCCTCACCAATATCGACGGCTACGGCTTTGCCCCGAATGGCGCCGAAGTCACCCGCCCCGCGCTTGATCGGTTTTACGCGCGCGAAGTGGGGCAGGTGTTTGGTGCCACCGCTGACGATGCGCCCGCGCCCAACCTCTATCTGACCGCAACCTCGGCCTATGGGCTGAACATCGTCGGCCCTGACCGCAATGATGACCACCAACCCGACCGGCTGCATCAAGGCGAGCCGCAAGCGCGTTGGATGGCGGGGCAGTGGGGGTTTGATCCGCTGTCGGGTCCGGGGTCCGTCTGGCGGGTCGATGGCACCACCGGGCAGATCACTTTGTTTGCCACCGTCGCCACCGACGGGCTTGCCAATTCGGGCCCCGGCCTTGGCAATATCGCCTTTGACCCGACGCATCAGCAGCTGTTTGTGTCTGATCTGCAATCCGGGCTGATCCATCGGTTCGACCTTGCGGGCCACGACCTTGATCAATTCGACCACGGGCTTGCAGGCCGCAGCCGTGATGGACTGCCGCCGCGCCCCTATGATGGCTCTGCGCGCAGCCAGATCACCGATTTCGGCTTTGACCCGCAAGCGCCCGAAACCTGGGGCTTTGCGGACCCGATGCGCCGCGTCTGGGGGCTGGCGGTGCAGGGCGACAGGCTTTTCTACGCCGTGGCAGAGGGGCGCGCGCCGCGCCCCGAGGTCTGGTCGATTGGCCTTGACGCGCAGGGCGGCTTTTCCCCCGACGCGCGTTGGGAGCTGACGCTCGACCCCGCACGCCCGGAGTTCGAGATTTCGGATATGGGATTTAGCGCAGATGGCGCGCTCTTGCTGGCGCAACGCGGGCCGCGTGCGCCGGCCTTTGATTTCTCCAGCTTTACGCAGGAGGGCACGGCCGAGGTGCTGCGCTATACCCGCATCGCTGCGCCCGCGCTTGGGTGGAGCGCGGCTGCGGACCACTATGCTGTGGGCTTTGCGGATAAGCTGACCAACACCACAGGCGGCCTCGCGCTTGGCCCCGCCTATGATGCGTTGGGGCGGCTGGATGGCGGCGATTGCACAGGCACGCTCT
The DNA here is from genome assembly GCA_024642045.1 of Pseudorhodobacter sp. Taxonomy (GTDB): domain Bacteria; phylum Pseudomonadota; class Alphaproteobacteria; order Rhodobacterales; family Rhodobacteraceae; genus Cypionkella. The sequence goes on from JAHEBX010000228.1 coordinate 2,583, forward strand.
GGACCAGTGGCGAGAACCTGCGCAATTCTGGCCCGTATGCAGCGCAACTTACCGCAGGCGGCATGCTTGGTGTGGACGGAGCGCAGGCCCAACCGTTGCGGCTGCTCTATGATCAGAACGCGCCGCCTTGGGTCAGCTATCAAACCGATTTCGACGCGATCTACCCGACAGACCCGCAAACTGGCCATATCGGTGATGTCGCGGTGCTGGGCTGTCCGCCCAAGCCCGAGGCCGCCAAGCCAGCCCCACAGGCCTGCGCGACTAGTTCGGTGGCGCTGCATTGTGATGCCGAGAGCGGGCACTATGTTGCCGACGTCGTGGTGAAATCACGCACCACGCTGCCGCTGACCCGGATCAAGCTGACCGACCCTTCGGGGCAGCTGCTTGGCCTGCCGCAAGAGCTTGATTTCGCCAAGCGTCTGTCGGTGCCCGTCACAGGGCTCGGGCCGCATCAAATCGGCCAGATCGCGATCTGCGCCTTTGACGGAACAGCCGGAGCCGCGGGCGCGCCTTATGATTGCTGCAACACCACCGTTACCTTTGAAACCCCTGCGCAGGCCTGCAAAAAGGTGATCAAATGATGCGTCTTGTCGCGCTGCTGGCCCTGCTGCTGCCGCTGGCAGCCCAAGCCGAAACCCCGCGCCGCTGCACAGCTTTTGTGCCAACTGTCAGTTGCAATGCCGCCACGGGCGCGCCTGTGGTGACACTGTCCAACACGCTTGCGGGCAGCTTTGACCCCGATCAGATCCGGATCACCTCGCTTACCCCGGGCGTGTTGGCGATCCCAAACCCGGCTAACCCCTTGGCGTTGCAGCTGAGCGGTGCGAAAGCCGGCGATACGGTCGAGCTGGATCTTGCGGCCGTGGCCAGCAATGCAGGGGCGGCCGAGGGGCTGGACACATGCTGCATGGGCAGGGTTTCTGTGCCGATCCCCTCAGGCTTTGTCTGCGAGCGTCCGCGCGCGCTTAGCCTTGCGACCAGTTGCTTGGCCACGCCCGCAGGGGTAGGAGCGCTGGATGTGGTGTGTGAGATTTCCTTGCATTATGAGGGGCCTGTGCTGGATGCCGGCGCAGCGCTCGCCCTGATCGATGCGCCCAAGGGGGCGGATTGGACGCTGCAGGGCGAGCTGCTTGCCTCTGACAACTGGTCGTGCC
>JAHEBX010000229.1 GCA_024642045.1 Pseudorhodobacter sp.
GAAATGGTGCAGGCGGGTATTTCTGAGGAGCAGCGTGCCGACTTGACGCAGGCCGCATTGAGCGGGTGGGCCTTGGGCGACCCCGACTTCGTGGCCGACCTGCAGAAAAAGACCGAGCGCCGCGTGGCCAAAGGTCGTGTCGGGCGGCCTTCTGCAGCGTCCGGTTTGCCTGCGGATTCACCTGCCAAATAGAGCTCTAGCCCTTGTGAATAATGCGATAGCAGCTATAAAATTTAATATGTCCCCAATTAAATGATCAATTGTCAATTGATCATTTAATTAGAATCTGACCCCAATTAAATTTCTTGGCATTGTTGTTGCAGTGCACTAAACTCTGAGTTCAATTTTTTGAGGAGAGCGCCATGACAACGGCTGCTGAGACGACCCATCTGCAACAACATGGTCTGTATTCGCCAGACCACGAGCACGACGCTTGTGGCGTGGGCTTTGTGGCTCACATCAAGGGCGCCAAGTCGCACGACATTGTCAAAAACGCGCTGAAGATTCTTGAGAATTTGGACCATCGCGGTGCTGTGGGCGCCGACAAGCTGATGGGCGACGGCGCCGGCATTCTCATTCAGTTGCCCGATGCTCTGTACCGCGAAGACATGGCTGCGCAAGGCGTCACGCTGCCGCCTCCCGGCGAATACGGCGTGGGGATGATGTTTTTGCCCAAAGAGCATGCATCCCGCCTGGCCTGCGAGCAGGAGATGGAGCGCGCCATCAAGGCCGAGGGTCAGGTGCTTTTGGGCTGGCGCGATGTGCCGGTGAACCGCGACATGCCGATGTCGCCCACCGTGCGCAAAAAAGAGCCGATCATCCGCCAGGTGTTCATTGGCCGTGGTGACGACGTCATCGTGCAGGACGCGCTGGAGCGCAAGCTGTATGTCATTCGCAAGACCTGCAGCGGCAACATTCAGCGGCTGAAGCTCAAGCACAGCAAAGAGTATTACGTGCCCTGCATGAGCAGCCGCACCGTGGTGTACAAAGGCTTGCTGCTGGCCAACCAGGTTGGCATTTACTTCAAGGATCTGGAAGACCCACGCTGCGTGTCGGCGCTGGGCCTGGTGCACCAACGGTTTTCCACCAACACGTTCCCGGAATGGCCTCTCGCCCACCCGTACCGCTATGTGGCCCATAACGGCGAGATCAACACCGTCAAGGGCAACTACAACTGGATGAAGGCCCGCGAAGGCGTCATGTCATCCCCAGTGCTGGGCGCAGACTTGCAAAAGCTGTACCCCATCAGCTTTGCCAGCCAGTCTGACACGGCCACGTTTGACAACTGCCTGGAACTGCTCACCATGGCGGGCTACCCGATCAGCCAGGCCGTGATGATGATGATCCCCGAGCCGTGGGAACAACACACCACCATGGACGCCCGGCGCAAGGCCTTTTACGAATACCACGCCGCCATGATGGAGCCGTGGGATGGCCCGGCCAGCATTGTGTTTACCGATGGCCGCCAGATCGGCGCCACGCTGGATCGCAACGGCCTGCGTCCTTCTCGCTACTGCGTGACCGATGACGACCTGGTCATCATGGGTTCCGAGTCCGGTGTGTTGCCTGTGCCCGAGCACAAAATTGTGCGCAAGTGGCGTCTGCAGCCCGGCAAGATGTTCCTGATCGATCTCGAACAGGGCCGCATGATTGACGACGAAGAGCTGAAGGCCACGCTGTCCAATATCCGCCCATACCAGCAATGGATCGAGAACCTTCGCGTTCGTCTGGATGACGTGGTGGGTGCCGACAGCGGCGCCGAGCCCGCTTCGGCCAGCGAAAGCGAAGTGGGTTTGCTCGACCGTCAGCAGGCATTTGGCTACACGCAGGAAGACATCAAGTTCCTGATGAGCCCGATGGCGCAAAACGGCGAAGAAGGCATTGGCTCCATGGGCAATGACAGCCCGTTAGCCGTGTTGAGCGACCGAAACAAACCGCTTTACAACTACTTCAAGCAGTTGTTTGCGCAGGTGACCAATCCGCCAATCGATCCGATCCGCGAAGCGATTGTGATGAGTTTGGTGTCGTTCATTGGCCCCAAGCCGAATTTGCTGGACATCAACCAGATCAACCCGCCGATGCGGCTGGAAGTGGCGCAACCCATTCTGGACTTTGCAGACATGTCCAAGCTGCGCAACATTGCCAAATACACCCATGGCAAGTTCCGCAGCCATTTGCTGGACATCACCTATCCGCTAGCCTGGGGCCGTGAAGGCGTGGAGGCACAGCTGGCCTCACTGTGCGCCGAGTGTGTGGATGCCATCAAGGGTGGCAAAAACATTCTCATCATCAGCGACCGCGGTGTCAGCCCGACACGGGTGGCGATTCCAGCGCTGCTGGCGCTCTCCGCAGTGCACCAACACCTGGTACGTGAGGGGCTACGCACCACGGCGGGTCTGGTCGTTGAAACCGGTACGGCGCGTGAAGTGCACCACTTTGCGGTGCTGGCAGGCTACGGTGCGGAAGCCGTCCATCCTTACCTCGCGATGGAAACCCTGGCCGACATCAACCGTGATATGCCCGGTGACATGAGCGCCGACAAGGCGATCTACAACTATGTCAAGGCGGTGGGCAAGGGCTTGTCCAAAATCATGTCCAAGATGGGTGTGTCCACCTACATGAGTTATTGCGGCGCCCAGTTGTTCGAGGCCATCGGGCTGAACTCTGAAACCATCGAAAAGTATTTCACTCGCACCCCAAGCCGGGTTGAGGGAATTGGCGTATTTGAAATCGCCGAAGAAGCCATTCGCATGCACAAGGCGGCCTTCAGTGACGACCAAGTCCTGTCCGGCATGCTGGACACTGGTGGCGAGTACGCTTGGCGCGTCCGTGGCGAAGAGCATATGTGGACGCCAGACGCCATCGCCAAGCTGCAGCACAGCACACGAGCCAACAACTGGAATACCTACAAGGAATACGCGCAGATCATCAACGACCAGAGCCGCCGCCACATGACGCTGCGCGGGCTGTTCGAATTCAGGATCGATCCCTCAAAGGCCATCCCTGTAGAGCAGGTTGAGCCCGCCAGTGAGATCGTCAAGCGCTTCGCCACGGGCGCCATGTCACTGGGATCCATCAGCACCGAAGCTCACGCCACACTGGCGATCGCCATGAACCGGCTGGGTGGCAAGAGCAATACCGGTGAGGGCGGCGAAGACCCGGCCCGCTACCGTAACGAGCTCAAGGGTATTCCCATCAAACAGGGCCAGACCATGGCCGACATCATCGGCAAGGATGTTGTCGAAGTGGATATTCCGCTCAAAGACGGCGATTCGCTGCGCTCGCGGATCAAGCAAGTTGCTTCAGGCCGATTTGGCGTCACCGCTGAGTACCTGAGCAGTGCAGACCAAATCCAGATCAAGATGGCGCAAGGCGCCAAACCCGGCGAAGGCGGGCAGTTGCCTGGCGGCAAGGTGTCTGAATACATCGGGCGCTTGCGCCACAGTGTGCCGGGCGTGGGCTTGATATCGCCACCGCCGCATCACGATATTTATTCGATTGAAGACCTTGCCCAGCTGATCCACGATTTGAAAAATGTGGCGCCGCACGCCAGCATCAGCGTCAAGCTCGTGTCGGAAATCGGCGTGGGCACCATCGCCGCGGGTGTTGTCAAGTGCAAGAGCGACCATGTGGTGATTGCCGGGCACGATGGCGGCACGGGC
>JAHEBX010000091.1 GCA_024642045.1 Pseudorhodobacter sp.
TCAAAGGTCTTCATCTTGTCGGCCGTGTCGGCGCGCAGGGCGTCGTTGTCCATGAAAACGGCGTTCTTTTGATATTTCGCATCATTGTAATAGCCCAAAGCCACGTTTTCCCAAGCGGTGAAATCCATGATCAGGCCCAGATGCTGACGGTCTTCGGGCACATGGGCGATGCCGGCCGCGCGCCGCGTCTGGCCATTGTTCTGCGCCCCCGAGATCGGCAAGGGTTGGCCCTTGAGGGTGATCGCACCCGTGGCATCCGCAATGCCGCCCAAGGCTTCAAGCAGTTCGGACTGACCGTTACCGGCAACACCTGCAATGCCCAGAATCTCGCCCGCGCGGATGTCAAAGCTGACGCCTTTCAGCCGCTCGACCTTATGTTCATCGACAACGCGCAGGTCTTTGACCGACAACACCACGTCGCCGGGGGTTGCAGGTTTCTTTTCAACCTCAAGCAGGACTTTGCGCCCCACCATCAGCTCGGCCAGCGACTCGGGGCTGCTCTCAGCGGTCTTGACTGTATCGACCATCGTGCCGCGCCGCATGACGCTGACGTTATCGGTCGCCTCCATGATCTCGCGCAATTTATGGGTGATCAGGATGATGGTTTTGCCCTGATCCTTCAGACCGTGCAGAATGCGGAACAAATGGTCGGCCTCATCGGGGGTCAGCACGCCTGTGGGTTCGTCCAGAATCAGGATATCGGCCTGCCGATAGAGCGCCTTCAGAATTTCCACACGCTGCTGGTGACCAACTGAAAGGTCCTCGATCAGCGCGTCGGGGTCGACGTCAAGCTCGTATTCGGCAGAAAGTTCGGCCAGAACGCGACGGGCCTTGGCCAGCGAGGGGTTCAAAAGAGCGCCATCTTCCGCGCCCAGAATGACGTTTTCCAGCACGGTGAAGTTCTGCACCAGTTTGAAATGCTGAAACACCATCCCGATGCCCGCGCGGATCGCAGCCTGACTGTCGGGAATGACAGTGCGTTTGCCGTTGATGAATATCTCGCCCGCGTCGGCCTTGTAAAACCCGTAGAGGATCGACATCAGCGTCGATTTTCCCGCGCCATTTTCTCCGATAATTCCGTGGATCGTGCCTTTGGCAACGGTGATGTTGATATCACGGTTGGCCTGCACCGGGCCAAAAGCCTTGGAGATGCCTTTAAGCTGGATGGCGGCTTCGGTCATATCGGTCTCCGCGGCGGTACGCTATAAAACAGGCCGCGCAGATTGCTCTGCGCGGCCCTTTTTGGGTCAGATCAGATCAAAACTCTGCCGCAGGGCAGGTGTTGTCGGTGCGGTAGTCGTGAACCACCAGCTCGCCCGATTTGATCTTTTCAGCGGCCGCATCCACAGCTGCCTTCATCTCTGGCGTGACGAGCGAGGCGTTGTTGTCGTCCATCGCATAGCCAACGCCGTCCTCTTTCAGGCCGAGGGTTTGCGGCGTCGTGTCCAGGGCATCGCCGGCCTTCATCGAATTGTAGACGGCCACGTCAACGCGCTTCAGCATCGAGGTCAGCACTTTGCCGGGGAACAGATAGTTCTGGTTGCTGTCGACGCCGATCGACAGGATGCCCTCATCCGCCGCCGCCTGCAGAACACCAACGCCCGTGCCGCCAGCCGCCGCAAAGATCACGTCAGAGCCTTGGGCTTTTTGCGCCTTGGCCAGTTCCGCGCCCTTTACAGGGTCGTTCCAGGCCGCAGGGGTGGTGCCGGTCATCGCCGAGATGAACTTGATATCGGGCTTTGCCGCTTTGGCGCCCTGCGCATAGCCGCAAGCAAAGTTGCGGATCAGCGGGATGTCCATGCCGCCGACAAAGCTGACGGTGCCGGTTTTCGAGGCCATCGCCGCCATCATGCCAACGAGGTAAGAGCCCTCATGCTCGGAAAAGCCGATCGACAGTGCGTTCGGGTGCGCCGCGGGATCAACCCAGCCGTCGATGGTCACAAATTTGGTGTCGGGGAAGTCGGCCGCGACGGCGGCAATCGGGTCAGACATGCCAAAGCCGGTGGTGACGATCGGGTTTGCACCCTCTTCTGCCAAAGAGCGCAGAGCCTGCTCGCGCTGGGCTTCGTTCTGCATTTCCAATTCTTTATAGGTGCCGCCGGTCTCTTTCGCCCATTTCTCGGCGCCGTTGTAAGCCGCCTCGTTGAACGATTTGTCGAACTTGCCGCCAAGGTCATAGATGATGGCAGGCTCAGCGGTTGCGATGCCTGCGGTCAGTGCCAGCGTTGCCGCCGCACCCATCAGGTTTTTCATCAGGGTCATAGTATTCTCCCGGTTAGGTTTTCGGTGCCGCACTGTCCGGGGCCGCCCCAGTGGCAGCCCGTCGCGTGTGGCTCGTAAGCGATTTAGGCCAGTGCTTTGCCAGAGGGTCAATAGGAATCTGGCGGCATGGGCCGGTGTCGCTGGCAGGTGCTGAAAATTAGACCAGTTGGTCGGTAATTGGTACTATTAAGGTATTTAAAATGAGCGAACCAGAACCAGAGCATCCAAGCGCAGGCCTTCGGGTGTCTGGTAGTAGCCGCAGCGTTTCCCGCGCGCTTCAAAGCCTTTGCGGGCATAAAGACTTTGCGCGGGCAGATTCGCTTCGGAAACCTCAAGAAAGGCTGATTCGGCTCCCCGCGCCTCTGCTTCGCTTAGGAAGGCATCGACCAGCCGCCCACCCGTGCCGCGCTGACGCGCGCTGGGGTCCACGGCAAGGGTCAAGAGTTCGGCTTCGCCCGCCACGACGCGACCGATCAGAAACCCCTGCGGCTGGGTGAGCACAAAGGAAAAGGGGCTGGCCAAGGTGGCCGCAATATCAACCGCAGACCAAGGCCGCGGCGTGGTAAAGCATGCGGCGTGAAGGGTGGCCATGTCCTCGGGCGTCATAGCGCGGCTGCGTCAAGGATGAGGGGCGGCGGATCGCTGGGCGGGGCAGCATCAGCGCCGCGCAGATAAAAGGGGGCCGGGCGCGGCTGAGGTGTCTGAGCGCGGCGCGCGGCAATGCGGGCCATGGCTTCAACCAGCGGCATTTTCGGCGCGAGCCCTTCGCATCCGGTGCCCGTGCAGGGCAGCGGCGCGGGTGTGCCCGCAGGGGCAAGCCGCGCGGGCTCGGCGCCTTCGGTGGTAAAGCGTTGAATGTAAACCTCGCCTCGGCGCGCGTCTTCGATGACGGTTACCGGCAGGGGGAGGCCGTAGGCCGTAGCCTCAAGCCGCGTCACGCCAATCGCCGGAATGCCCAAACCCAGCGCAAGGCCGCGCGCCGTGGCGACAGAAATTCGCACGCCGGTAAAGTTGCCCGGCCCCGTGCCCACCGCAATCGCACTCAGATCGGCCCAGCTTTGCCCCTGTTCGGCCAGAAGCTCGGTCAGCAGTGGCACCAGCCGTTCGGCCTGACCCTTTTCCATCGGCTCGATCCTGAGCGTGACCTTGCCATCGCAAAGCAAAGCGGCGGCGCATTGCGCCGCCGACGTGTCAAACGCCAAAATCGTCTCAGACGGCAACGGGACGCACCTCGAGCACCTCTGGGATATAGTGGCGCAGCAGGTTCTCGATGCCCATCTTGAGCGTTAGCGTCGACGACGGACAGCCCGCACAGGCGCCTTTCATGTGCAGATAGACCACACCACGGTCAAAGCCGTGAAAGGTGATGTCGCCGCCATCTTGTGCCACTGCAGGGCGCACGCGGCTGTCCAACAACTCTTTGATCTGGTTGACGATATCGGAATCTTCGCCCTCGTGTGCGGCGTGGGCCGCCTGACCTTCGCCCTCCATCACGGCGGCACCCGATTGAAAATGTTCCATGATCGCGCCAAGGATCGCCGGCTTGATATGCTGCCATTCGGCGGTTTCGGTCTTGGTCACAGTGACAAAGTCATTGCCCAGAAACACCCCCGCGACTTGCCCCGTCGCAAAGATCCGCTTGGCCAGCGGCGATTTTTGTGCCGCCTCAAGGCTGGGAAAATCCGCTGTGCCAAGGTCAAGCACAGCCTGACCCGGCAAGAATTTCAGCGTTGCAGGGTTCGGTGTGGATTCAGTCTGAATGAACATGGTCTCTTCTCCGACTATTCTAGTCAGATATGCGCCCGCGCCGGGAGGAAGTCAAGTTTGGAGGCATTCTAAATCGAGATCACACTGCGTCGTAATAGGCATACATCAGGTCGAGCGGCGAAAGCACAGGCTGCGGCTTTGCGGGCTTGGGGGCGGGCGCCTTGCTGTAGTAGACCAAGGTCTGATCGGGCTTTTGGCGCGGGTCTGGCACCTTAGACAAGCGGGTCATGTTCTGTCTCCGTTTTGTCCTCCCGATGTGACTATAGCAGAAATTGCTGCGATCGCAAAGTCGATTGCCGCAATCGCGAAATGCGCCGCCTGCATATGTCACCCGGCTGGGTGCCGCGCGCTTTCAAACCACAGCGTCCGTGAGGCCCCGCAGATCTGACGCTTACATTTGTGCAAGGGTTCAACGGTTTGGACGCCGTTTTGCAAACGGGTCATCCAGCCAAGAGCCGGTGCGGAAGGCTCAGGTGATCGCCTCGAGACGTTCCTTGGACATATCTCCGGGCACGATGGTGATCGGGATTGGCAAATTTCCCGAACTGCGTGTCAGCTGCGTGACCAAGGGGCCGGGGCCGGATTTCTCGGTGCCCGCGCCCAGAACCAGAACGCCCACAGACGGGTCGTCCATGACCTGTGCCAGAATCTCGGTGACAGGGTCGCCCTCGCGAATGATCAGCTCGGGGTTCACGCCCTGTTTGTCGCGCATCCACTTGGCAAAAACCTCGAAATGCGCCTCGATCCGCTCGCGGGCTTCGGCGCGCATCAGGTCTGCAATCCCGACCCAGTGCTGGAATTCCTCTGGCGAAATAATCGACAGGACCTGCACGCCCGCGCCCGTGTGGGCGGCACGCAAGGCAGCGTAGCGCATGGCATTGAGACATTCGCGACTGTCATCCAGAACGACCATAAACTTGCGCATCTGCTTCTCCTCTAGCCGCCGGAATATGGCCCCAAGCCGCCTAAAGCGCAAGTTAGGACTGAGTTGCGGCCCAGTCGTGATAGAGTTTGCGCGCCCGTTCCGTGACGGGGCGGTTGAGGTAGAGGGTGTCGTCAAACGCCTTGACCGCTGTCACCTTGGCGAAATTGCCCGAAAGAAAGATTTCGTCGGCGGCATGGGCGTCTTCAAAGGTCAGCACGCATTCGCGCACCTCAAAGCCATCGGCGCGCAGGTTTTCGATGTGGCGCGCCCGGGTAATTCCGGCAAGGAAAGTGCCGTTGGGGATCGGGGTTGAAACCACACCGTCCTTGACCAGAAACACGTTTGCCGTGGCCGACTCGGCCAGATTGCCCATCGCATCGGCCACCAGCGCATTGCCAAAGCCCTTGGCCTCGGCCTCGGCCAGCATGCGCGCGTTGTTGGGATAAAGGCAGCCCGCCTTGGCGTTGCAGACCGCATCTTCCATCACCGGGCGGCGAAAGCGGGTGCGGGTGAGGGTGGTTGCGAAATCCGTGGGTGGCATCGCGACTTCTTCCAGGCTGATGGCAAAACCTGTGGCACCTGGCAGCGGCGTGATCCCCAATTTCGAGCCATGGATCGCCCAATACATCGGGCGGACATAAACCGCCTGAGCTGGGCTATAGGCCTGTAATCCTTCACGAATAATCGCCTCCATCTCATCGGCGGCAACCGTGGGGGTGATCATCAGCGCCTCGGCAGAGCGGTTAAGGCGGGCGCAGTGTTTGTCCAGATCGGGACAGAGGCCATCAAACATCCGCGCCCCGTCAAACACCGAGCTGCCCTGCCAGATGCCGTGGTCGGCGGCACGCATCACGGGCAGATCTCCCTCGTGCCATTTGCCTTCGAAATAGGTGCGGATCGAGGTGCCAAAGGCCATGCGAAAACTCCCTGTCGTTTGGCGCAGGGTGGCATTTGAGGCCGCGGGGGGAAAGAGAAAAACGCCCTCCGATTGGGGGATTAATCGGAGGGCTGGCCAAGCGTGAGGCCAATTTGGGGACAGATGAGGCTGGGCCTCGGGCTCAGTCTGGCGACGGATTGAATCGTTTGTGTGACTTTGGGCGGATTTGGGATTTGGGATCACCTAAGCCTTGGGGAACGCCGCATTAATTCGCCAAATACGCCGATGTATGCTGTGCTTTTGGCGTGCCTTTGGCGTGCTGCAACCGTGCCGACAGGCGGGCCTGAGCCCTGCACTTAACCTTTGACGCGAATCGCAGGCTGCGGACTCTCACCGCAGCCCGCAGGGTCAGCCGATTTTATAGCTTGAGGCCGTGACGCCGCCAAAAACGTTTGGGTCGTGGTAAACCATTTCGGCGCGCTCGCCTTCGGCCGCTCCAAGGGCTGCAAAGAGCGGAACAAAGTGGTCTTCCTCTTTGTGACAGGTGCGGGCGTAGGGCGCGCTTTCCCAATCCATCAAAGCCGCCGTGCGCGCCTGCGGCGCCATCGCCATCACCTCTGCCAGCCAGGCATCAAAGGCGGCAGAGGGGACTTTGGCACCGGGGCCAAACAGGCGCAGGTTGTGATAGCTGAGGCCAGAGCCGACGATCAGCACGCCCTCGTCCCGCAACGGCGCCAGCGCGCGGCCAAGCGCAAAATGGGCGGCGGGGCTATAGCCGTGTTGGAGCGAGACCTGATAAAGCGGCACGTCGGCGCGCGGATACATCACATAGGCGGGCACAAAGGTGCCGTGGTCGTAGCCCTGTTTGGCATCCAGATGGGTGGGCAGCCCCGCAGCCGTGATCAGATCGGCGGTGCGCTGGGCAAGCCCTTCGGGCGCACCAGGCGCGTTGTATTTGATCTGATACGTCTCGGGCGGGAAGCCGCCGTAGTCATAAACCATGCTCGGGCGGGGCGAGGACATCACCGCGAAATCGGCCGTCTCCCAATGGCCCGAAATCATCAGGATCGCCTTGGGGGTTTCGCCGATTTCTTGCGGCATCCGGGCAAGTGACGTTTCCAGCGTCGCCAGTTGTTGGCGCATTGACGGGATCCACGGCCAAGGTCCGCCGCCGTGTGAAATGAAATAGGTGGGGAGTCGGGACATGAAAGCCTCCTTTTCTTGGGCCTAGGATGCGCTGGTGCGGTGCTTGGCGCAATGGGAAGATCTGGCACCGAAACGGACGGGTAATGTGCGCTGGCGCACAGGCAGGGCGATAGGACACCAAAAGCGCTTTGCGCAGGCCCCCTTGCTCTTGGCGGTCATTGGCAGGCATAGTCAGCCATCCACTTCGTGACAATGATACGTCAAACACTTCGTGACAGGGAGTTCACACAGATGAAGATTGCTGCCGCCCTTGTGGGCCTTGCCTTGACCGTCTCGAGCGCCGTAGCGGGCGATCTGCCTGATCTTGCGGGCAAGGAGATCGTCGTTGTGACCGAGAACGCCTATCCGCCGTTGCAGTTCACCGACAAGGACGGCAAGGCGATTGGCTGGGAGTATGACGCGATGGCAGAGCTGGCCAAGCGTTTGAACTTTAAAGTCAAATACGAGAACACCTCTTGGGATGCGATGATCCCTGCGGTGTCCGAAGGCCAATATGATATTGGCATGACCGGGATCACCATCAAGGAAGACCGCAAGGAAAAGGTCGATTTCTCGGAACCCTATATGCGCTCGGAAATGGTGATGCTGGTGCGGGGCGACGAGAGCCGCTTTGCCGACCCTGCAAGCTTTGCCGCGAGTGACAAGCTGCTGATCGCGGCCCAGCCCGGCACCACACCGTTCTACACGGCGGTTTACGAGATTCTGGACGGCAACGAGGCCAATCCGCGTATCAAGCTGTTCGAGACCTTTGGCGCAACGGTCGAGGCGCTGAAGGCGGGCGATGTCGATCTGGTGCTGACCGATGGCACGGCGGGCAAAGGCTATGTCGATGCTTCGAACGGCGGACTCAAGATCGTGGGGCCAAAGCTGGGGATCGAGGATTTCGGCTTCATTTTCCCCAAAGGCTCGGCGCTGGTGGCTCCGATCAACGCAGGCATTGACGCGATGAAGGCCGATGGCAGCATCGATGCGCTGAACAAGAAGTGGTTCCTTGACTACAAGATGGGGCAGTAAGGTGCGCGGCTCGGTCTTCATGCCGAGCCGGAAACCATGACGCCCAAGCAGGATCAGGAGTTTCCCTATTGGCTGGTGGTGCTGGGCATCACCGGCCTTTGGCTGTTTTATCAGGTCTGGGCGAGCGCGGTCTATTCGCAGGTGATGGCCACGCTGGCCAAGGGAATCGGGCTTACGGTTTTTGTGACGGTGGTGGCCTTTGGCATGGCGGCGGTCTTGGGCTTGGCGCTGGCACTGGCGGGCGTCTCGCGGTTTCGGCTGCTGCGCGAGCTTGCGCGCGGCTATATCGAGGTGATGCGCGGGGTGCCGATCATGGTGCTGCTGCTCTATGTGGCCTTTGTCGGCGCGCCTGCCTTTGTGGCGGGGTGGAACGGGCTGACGGGCGCGCTGGGGCTGGCGCCGATCACAACGCGGGATTTCCCCCTGCTGTGGCGAGCGATCATTGCGCTGATGCTGGCCTATTCGTCGTTTCTGGCCGAGGTGTTTCGCGCGGGCCTGCAAGCGGTGGACAAAGGCCAGATCGAGGCCGCCGAGGCGCTGGGCCTGAACGGCTGGCACCGGTTTCGCCATGTCGTGTTTCCCCAAGCGTTTCGCACCATTCTGCCGCCGCTGGGCAATGACTTTGTGGCGATGGTCAAAGACAGCTCACTGGTTTCTGTGCTGGGGGTGGCGGACATCACTCAGTTGGGTAAAGTCACGGCGGCAGGCAACTTTCGCTATTTCGAGACCTATAACATCGTGGCGCTGATCTATCTGACGATGACGATCGGGCTCAGCCTGTTGCTGCGGCGTTTGGAAAAGCATCTTCGCGGAGAGCAGAACCGCTGACGTGCGCCAGCTCTGGACCTTCGCCGCCGACCTTTCTAGCATCGCGCAAAACAGGAGAGATGCGATGACGGCTTTGCTTTCGGACTGGGACGGTGCCTTTGGCCTGCCGCCCTTTGCAGCGATCAGGGATGAAGATTTCGCCCCTGCTTTCGAGGTCGCGCTGACCGAAGCGCGCAGCAATATCGCGCAGATCGTTGCGCAGCCCGACATCAGCTTTGCCAATACAATCGATGCGCTGGAACTGGCCGAGGGTTTGCTTGATCGGGTGGCGGGGGTGTTTTACAACCTTGCCGGCGCGGACAGCACCCCTGCGCGCGAGGCGTTGCAGCGCGATCTGGCCCCGAAAATGAGCGCCTTTTCATCCGAAGTGACCAACAACAAGGCCCTGTTTTCCCGCATCGAAGACCTGTGGCAGCGCCGTGAGATGCTGGATCTTACGCCCGAACAGCGGCGTGTGCTTGAGCTTTACCGGCAGATGTTTGTCCGCTCGGGCGCACAGTTGGATGGGGCCGAAGCCGAGCGTCTGACGGCCGTAAAGTCGCGGCTTGCGGTGCTGGGCACACAGTTCAGCCAGAACCTGTTGGCCGACGAGCGCAGCTGGTTCATGGAATTGTCCGAGGCCGATCTGGAGGGGCTGCCCGATTTCGTCGTGACGGCGGCGCGGGCGGCCGGGGCGGAAAAGGGCGCTCAGGGGCCTGTGGTGACGCTGTCGCGTTCGCTGATCGTGCCGTTTTTGCAGTTTTCCCCGCGTCGTGCACTGCGCCAAAAGGCTTATGAAGCCTGGGGGCTGCGCGGGGCCAATGGGGATGCGACCGACAACCGCGCGGTGGCCGCCGAAATTTTGGCGCTGCGCGACGAGCGTGCCAAGCTCTTGGGCTATGCCAGCTTTGCCGATTTCAAGCTGGAACCCGAGATGGCCAAGACCCCCGCCGCCGTGCGCGACCTTTTGATGCGGGTCTGGACGCCTGCACGGGCCAAGGCGCTGGAGGATGCGGCGATCCTGGAGGCGCGGCTGCGGGCTGACGGAATTTCCGGGCCGCTGGAGCCTTGGGACTGGCGCTATTACGCGCAGGCGCGCCGCCTTGCCGAACACGATCTGGATGAGGCGGTTTTGAAACCTTATCTGGGCCTTGAGGCGATGATCACGGCCTGTTTCGACTGCGCCAACCGTTTGTTCGGGTTGGAGTTTCGTGCACTCGATCTGCCGCTTTATCACCCCGACGCGCGGGCTTGGGAGGTGACGCGGCAGGGCGCGCATATCGCGGTGTTCATCGGCGATTATTTCGCGCGCGGCTCGAAACGCTCGGGTGCCTGGTGTTCGGCAATGCGCAGCCAGCGTAAATTGGGTGGCGAGGTGCGACCCATCGTGGTGAACATCTGCAACTTTGCCAAGGGCGATCCGGCGCTCTTGTCGTACGACGACGCGCGCACTTTGTTCCATGAGTTTGGCCATGCGCTGCATCAGATGCTGTCGGATGTGACCTATGGGTTCATCTCGGGCACAAGCGTGGCGCGCGATTTTGTCGAATTGCCAAGCCAGCTGTACGAGCATTGGCTGGAAGTGCCCGAGGTGCTGGAAAAACACGCGCGCCATGTGGTGACGGGCGCGGCGATGCCTGCCGATATGCTGCGGCGGCTGCTGGACGCGGGCACCTACGATCAGGGCTTTGCGACCGTCGAGTTTGTCGCGTCTGCGCTGGTCGATCTGGCGTTTCACGAGGGGGCGGCCCCTGCCGATCCGATGCAGAAACAGGCCGAGGTGCTGGAGGCGCTGGGGATGCCGCATGCGATCCGGATGCGTCACGCGACGCCGCATTTCGCGCATGTGTTTTCCGGTGACGGCTATTCCTCGGGCTATTATTCCTACATGTGGTCAGAAGTGATGGATGCCGATGCCTTTGCGGCCTTTGAAGAGGCGGGGGATGCCTTTGACCCCGCCACGGCGGCGCGGCTTGAAGCGTTTATTCTGTCGGCAGGCGGGTCCGAGCCGCCGGATGTGCTTTATACAAAATTTCGCGGTCGGATGCCGGGGGTCGAGCCCTTGCTGAAGGGGCGCGGGCTGTTGGAAGGGTAGGGGGGCTCGCCCCCCGAGGCCCATGGCCTCTCCCCCGAGGATATTTGAGCCAATGTGAAAGCGGCTTTCAGAGGGGGCGAGACCGAGGCGGGACTGCGTGAATTCAGGCGGGCCGGAGGTCTTCGCCGTCGCTGCGTTGGGCTAGCGCAAGGCGCTTGGCGCGCGACCGAATTTTGCGCGAAAGGCGCGCGAGAGGCTGGAGGCAGAGGTGAAACCGCAGCGCAGCGCCACTTCGGCCAGCGGATGGCGGGTGTCGGTGATCATCCGGCGGGCGGCTTGCAAGCGCAGGGTGAGCGCGTAGGCGGCGGGCGTGAGGCCGAGGGTTTGGCGAAACAGCTGCTCAAGGCGGCGGGGCGAGAGGCCAAGCGCGCGGGCGATGGCGGCGGTGGGCTCGGGGCTGTCGAGGTTGGCCTCCATCCGCGTGATGGCGCTGGCGACGCGCGGATCAAGCCGAGGGTTTGCGGCGGTCGGGCTGCGTTGCGGCTCTGCGGCGGGGCGCGGCGTGGTGATGAAGCTGGCGGCAACTTGACGCGCGAGCCCCGCGCCGTGGCGTGACTGGATCAGGTGCAGCATCAGATCGGCGGCGGGGGCGGCTCCGCCAGCGGTAAAGCGTGTACGATCAATGACATAGCGATCAGGTAGCACGTCAATCTCGGGGTGGGCGGCGCTGAGATCTTCAAGATCCTCCCAATGCACGGTTGCCTTGTGCCCGCGCAAAAGCCCGGCACGCGCCAGCACCCAGGCACCGGCGTCGATGCCACCGATGGCGGCAAACCGCGAGGCCATCCGGGACAGGTCGCGGATCAGCGGCGCGGTTGCGACCTCGGACTGGCGAAAGCCCGCGATGACGATCAGCGCATCGGCACCTTCGGCGGCGGCAAGCGGGCCGGAAGAGGGCAGTTCGATGCCACAGGTCAGCGGGGCCGCCTGACCGTTGGGGGTGACCACACGCCAGCGATAGGCCTCGGCCCCAAGGTGGCGATTGGCCGAGCGCATCGGGTCGAGCGTGGAGGCCACCTCCAGGATCGAGGCCTGCGGCAGGACCAGCAAGGCAAGGGTCAGCGGGTGCTGCGACGCAGCAAAAATCGTTGCGCTTTTTGTCATATGAATTTCGTAAATCGTCAAGCGTGGCTTTGCAAGGTGGTTATGCTGCCCCTCACTGATTTGGAGGATTCCCATGCCTTTGGCCATGAACCGTGAAGTTTTCATCACCTGTGCTGTCACCGGATCGGGCGGCACGCAGGACCGCAGCCCGCATGTGCCGCGCTCGCCAGAGCAAATCGCCAAATCGGCGATTGATGCGGCCAAGGCGGGCGCGGCAATTGTGCATTGCCACGTGCGCGATCCTGAAACCGGCAAACCCAGCCGTGACGGGCGTTTGTATCGCGAAGTGACCGAGCGCATTCGCGATAGCGGCACCGATGTGGTCTTGAACCTTACGGCCGGAATGGGCGGCGATCTGCTGTTCGACGGCACGGAAAAGATGAACCAGATGGCCGCGCATTCTGACATGGCTGGCGCGACCGAGCGCGTGGCGCATGTCGTCGATTGCCGCCCCGAGATCTGCACCCTCGACTGCGGCACGATGAACTTTAACGAGGCCGACTATGTGATGGTCAACACCCCCGGCATGCTGCGCGACATGGCGCGGCGGATGGTGGCTTCAGGTGTGCGGATCGAGATCGAAGCCTTTGACACCGGGCATTTGTGGCTGGCCAAGCAATTGGCCACCGAAGGCATCATTCCCGATCCGGTGCTGGTGCAGCTGTGCATGGGCGTGCCATGGGGCGCGCCGGACGATCTGAACACCTTCATGGCGATGGTCAACAATGTGCCGTCCAACTGGATTTGGTCTGCCTTTGCCCTTGGCCGCAACGAGATGCCCTATGTCGCGGCCTCGGTTTTGGCAGGCGGCAACGTGCGGGTCGGGTTGGAGGATAACCTGTGGCTGGACAAGGGCGTTCTCGCCACCAACGCGCAGCTGGTGGAACGTGCGGTCACGATCATCAGCAATCTTGGCGCGCGGGTGATCACCCCTGCCGAGGTGCGTGCGAAGCTGAAGCTGGAGAAGCGGGCGCCGGTGGCGAAGTGACCTGACGCGGAACGGTCGGCCGGCCCGATGCCGGCCCACCGCTTTTCAAGGAAAACCAGAGGAACATGCGGATGACACGCAAGGCAGCAATCATTGGTGGTGGGGTTATCGGCGGCGGTTGGGCGGCGCGGTTTCTGCTGAACGGCTGGAACGTGTCGGTGTTCGATCCCGACCCGCAGGCAGAACGCAAGATAGGCGAAGTGCTGGCCAATGCGCGTGCTGCGCTTCCGGCGCTTAGTGATATTCCCATGCCCGCAGAGGGAAAACTCAGCTTCGCCCAGACGATTACCGAAGCGGTGGAAGGCGCGCATTACATTCAGGAATCCGTGTCTGAACGCCTTGATCTCAAGCATCGTGTCTTTGCACAAATCCAACAATCGGCGGAATTGGGCACGCCAATCGGCTCGTCCACCTCTGGCTTCAAACCCAGCGAACTGCAGGAAGGTGCGGCAAACCCTTCGGTGATTTTCGTCGCCCATCCGTTCAACCCGGTTTACCTTTTGCCGCTGGCCGAAGTGGTGCCTTCGGCGAAATCTGACGCATCGGTCATCGAAAACGCCAAGACTATTCTGCGCGAGATCGGCATGTTCCCCCTGCATGTGCGCAAGGAAATCGACGCCCATATCGCCGACCGTTTCCTTGAGGCGGTGTGGCGTGAAGCGCTGTGGCTGGTCAAGGACGGTATCGCCACCACTGAGGAAATCGACGAGGCGATCCGCATGGGGTTCGGTTTGCGCTGGGGCCAGATGGGTCTGTTCGAGACCTATCGCGTCGCAG
>JAHEBX010000230.1 GCA_024642045.1 Pseudorhodobacter sp.
GCCAGTGATTTTCATGTTGTCTTTGGTCCAGGAACCGCCGATGCCGATGCTTTTGCGACCATCGGTCGGCGCAAGTCGTGACGCGGTCATCCCGTCTGACTTTTCGTAACCGACGCGGGCAAACACAGACAGGTTTTCATTGATCCGGCGCCCGACACCGAGTTGGTAACTGACGACGTTGCTACTGAAACCGGTGACTTCGTCATGGATCACGCCGTCATAGACCGAAGGCCGCACATGCCATTTCGACCATTCCGACCAGCGGACCTGCCCGAACACGAGGGTATCTTTCGCAACGCCAGTCTGAAAATCAAGGGCCACGCTTTGCGGCATCGTGATCTCGGCCGTGCCATTTTGCAATACACCACCGTAGGGGCCGCCAAAGCTCTCTTTGGTCGTAAAATTGTGTTTGATCGCAGATTCGTAGGTCAGTCCGACGCGCAACGCGATGTCGGGAATTTCGTAGGCAGCACCCACCACATAGCCCAGTTTGGTGTTGGTCGATGATTGCGCCGTGTAAGGTCCGATCACAACGGGTGTCACGGGTGGCGACAGCATTTGCACGGGAATATTGATTTTCGCGGTAGAGGTGACCGCGCGCAGGCCGCCATAAACGGACGTACGATCATTCAGTTGATATTTCAGGATCGCGGCGAGTTGGGTGCTTTTCCAATGGGCCTCTAGCCCTGTGTAAGCGCCCTGAGTGTATTTTGCATCCGCGCCATAGGGCATGTTCAAAAACAGCCCGTAGGACAATTTCTCATTCAGATCCGCTTTGTAGCTGAACGACAGGGTCGTGTAGCTTTGCGACATGTTGCCGGTTGCAAATGGCCCCAACTGCCCCGAGACGCTGGGGCTGACCGTCGAAAACCCAAGTGTCATAACTCTGCCCTTGTCGAAAAGAGCCGAATAGCTGGTGCCTGTGCGATCAATGCCACCTGCCTGCGCGAGTGTCGTCGTCAAAGCCAACGCGCCAAGCGCGGTCGTGATATGTTTCATGGTCCTCTTCCCCGTAACCAAACGCTTGCCCTTACCCCTCTGTCTTAGTGCAGAAAGTATAAGAATTTTGCTAATAATTCACGCTATGCGCGGGCCAGACAATCGGTCAATCTCTGACGCCACGTCACAGAAATTATGAAGGGGATTTGATCGGACGTGCGGCAATTTCGGCGCGGATATTTATCCAAATCCCGAAGAAAATAAGGGCGCCACCGCCAAGAACGAAGGGGTCGATCGGCTCGGCATAGATCAGGGCTGCGACGATTGCGATCAATGGCAAGCGCAGAAAATCGATTGGCATGACATATGAGGCGGGTGCAAGGCTGAGCGCCGAGGTCAATGAGTAATGGGCAATCACGCCGCAAATGCCGATCAGAATCAGCCAGGGCAGAGTGGCCATCGTTGGCCAATGCACCACACCATCATAAAACGTTGCCATCAGGCCAAAGCAAAACTGCATGGTTGTCAGCCAGAACATGATGGTGATGATCGACTGCCCCTGCGTCAGCCGCTTGGTCGCAATGCTGGTGGCCGCAAAACAGATTGCGGCGCCGGCCGCGGCCATCACACCATAGTTCAGATGCCCAAGATCGGGGCGGGCGACGATCAAGATGCCGATAAACCCCAGGCCTGCCGCGATTATCCGCGATGCGGTCAGTTTTTCGCCCAAAAGCAGCGGCGAGAGCAAAAGCACCCAGATCGGCGAGGTGAACTCGATGGCGAACAACTGCGCCAGCGGAATCAGCGTCAAAGCCCAGAACCACAGATTCTGCCCGGTAAAATGCATCAGATTGCGCAAGAGATGGCCGCCCAGCCGCTGGGGCCTTATCTGGTCGGCCTGTCCGGTCAGCGTGGCAAGTAGCAGAACCAGGGGGATGCCAACCGCCGAGCGCACGGTCATGATCTCAAAGCTGTCATGGACGCCGCTCACCTGACGCCCCGCGACAGCCATCGCCGAAAAAGCTCCGATCGAGCCCAGCATCCACAGCGCGGCGCGCGTCGCGGGCGTCACAGGTGATCCTCGCCATCCAGACGATCCGCCCGGCGCAGTTCGGGGAAAATCGTGGCCCAAGTGCCGGTGACAATCAGCGTGCCGATGCCCCCGAACACCGCCGCACCCACCGGACCGATAAAACGTGACACCACGCCGCTTTCAAACTCTCCCAACTCGTTCGAGGCCGAGATGAACAGGCCTGACACCGAAGAAACACGGCCGCGCATGTGGTCGGGCGTCACGATCTGAACCAGGGTCTGGCGGATATACATCGAGATCATGTCGGCAGCCCCCAGAACGGCAAGCGCCAGCACTGACAGCCAGATGTTCTTGGACAGCGCGAAAACCAGTGTCGCCAAACCAAAGGCCCCGACCGCCCAAAACATCCGCGCGCCGGCGTGTCGCTTGAGTGGCCAACGCGCCAGCGCAATCGCCATCAGCGAAGCGCCAATCGCCGGACCCGAGCGCAGGATGCCAAAGCCTTCCGGCCCGACCTGCAAAATATCTGACGCAAAGGCCGGGAGCAGCGCGGTCGCCCCGCCCAACAGCACCGCAAACAGATCCAGTGAAATCGCGCCAAAAATGATCTTGTGGCGAAAAGTATAGGCAAGCCCTTCTTTCACCTGCTGCCAGGGGCTGCCGGGCTGTCGTGTCGGGGTTGTGTTGGTGCGCACCAACGACACGATGGCCAATGTCACCAGATAAAGCCCCGCGGCCGTGCTATAGGCAAGCGTGGTCGAAAACGCGCAGAGCACGCCCCCCAGCCAAGGCCCGACGATTACCGCCAATTGCCAGCTGAGTGATTTCAAGGAAATCGCCTGCGGCATGTCGGCCTTGGGCACCAGCATCGGCGTCAGCGCCGAAGCTGCGGGCGACATAAAGGCGCGGGCGACGCCAAAGACGGCGGCAATCGCAAAGATGTGGTGCAGGTTGGGGCTGACCTCGCGCGAGATCGCGACAAGTCCCATCACGCCAAACACCTTGAGCCCGATAGCCCCCATCACGATGCCGCGTCGGGAATGGCGGTCGGCCAACGATCCTGCCCAAAGGGTGAGCACAAACAGCGGCAGGAATTGCGCAAGGCCCACCATGCCCACCATAAAGGCGCTTTGATTGATATCGAGCGTTTGACGGGCAATGGTATAGACCTGCCAGCCGATGGTGATCGCCTCGATCTGCACGGCGATGCTTTCAAAAGCCATGCCGCCCCAATACAGGCCAAAATCACGATGACGAAACAGGAAGGGGCGCTGTGCGGTTTTCATGGGCATAGGATTAGCTGCAGTTTTCAGGCTTTGCCAGCGGGCGAATGTATCGGTGACAATCTGGCTTGCGCACAATGGATGTGCAGATCAGGCCGTTGTCACGACGCGGCGATGCCTTAGATAAGAGGCATAAATTCAGAGGATGCCATGAGCCACAGCCCACGCCACGCCGATCACCAGATCCACGATCAATTCACCGCGCGCTGGTCGCCGCGTGCCTTCACGACCGCGACGCTGCGCCAAGCCGACCTGATGCCGCTGTTCGAGGCGGCCCGCTGGGCGCCCTCGGCCTCGAACAATCAGCCGTGGCGGTTTGCATACGGGCTGCGCGGTGACGAAGGCTTTGCCAAAATCGCAGAAGGTCTGGTGCCGTTCAACCGCAGTTGGGC
>JAHEBX010000092.1:0-5149 GCA_024642045.1 Pseudorhodobacter sp.
TGTCCTTGCGATCCTGCCCTATGACACCATCGACGATGCGGTGCGGATGGCGAATGACACCGTTTACGGGCTGGCCGCCTATATCGCGGGTCCGGTGGACGAGGCGCGCGGCGTGGCGCGTCGGCTGCGGGCGGGGACGGTAAATCTGAACTATCCCGACTGGGATACCTCGGCCCCGTTTGGCGGCTACAAACAGTCCGGAAACGGGCGTGAATATGCCGATTGGGGCATCCACGACTTTTGCGAGATCAAGGGAATCGTCGGCTACGGCGAATAAGGGGACGTCATGCATTACGCCTATATCGGCCTCGGGAATCTCGGGGCGAATTGTGCCGCTTGTCTGTTAAAGGCGGGCTTTCAGGTTACCGTCTTTGATTTGAACACCACGCTGGCCGAGCGGCTGGTGGCACGCGGGGCAAAGCTCGCCAGCAGCGCCGAGTCAGCGGCAGAGGCCGCAGATCATGTGATCACCTGCCTGCCGTCGCCTGCCGTGTCCGAGCGCGTGCTGCGGGCGATTTTGCCCAAGATGAAACCGGGGGCGAACTGGTTGGAGATGTCGACGCTGGGGCGCGATGATGTGCTGCGGCTGGGCGAGGTTGCCGCCGCTGCGGGCGTTTCGATGATGGAGTTGCCGGTGACGGGCGGCGTGCATCTGGCCGCACAGGGCAAGATCACCATGCTGGCAGGCGGCCCGCAAGAGCTGTTTGACCGTCACCGTCCCGCGATGGCGGCGATGGGGGACCGGATTTTCCACATGGGGCCGCTCGGATCTTCGTCGATCATCAAGGTGATTACCAACATGCTGGCCTTTATCCATTTGAAGGCCACCTCAGAGGCGCTGATGCTGGCCAAACGCGGCGGGCTTGATCTGGCGCAGGCGCATGCGGCGATTGCGGCGTCTTCGGGGAATTCCTTTGTGCATGAAACGGAAGGCGCGTTGATTTTGAACGGGTCTTATGACATCGCCTTCAACATTGATCTGGCGCTTAAGGACCTTGGGTTTGCGCTGGGGTTCGGTAAGGAATTCGGCGTGCCGCTGGACCTCGCCAGCATGACCAACCAGACCTATATCGCGGCCAAGGCGGCCTATGGTGGGGAGGCGCAATCGCCGATGATTGCCAAGCTGCTTGAGGATTTGTTGGGCACTGATCTGCGGGCAGAGGGCTTTCCGGCCCGGTT
Organism: Pseudorhodobacter sp.; assembly: GCA_024642045.1. Lineage (GTDB taxonomy): Bacteria > Pseudomonadota > Alphaproteobacteria > Rhodobacterales > Rhodobacteraceae > Cypionkella. The sequence continues at coordinate 1,180 of JAHEBX010000092.1, forward strand.
GGAGTAGCGCGGTCCCGCGTGGGGGCAGGGTGCGAACTTGGCAAAAACGACGCGTCAACAGCGCGCCCTCGCCGAATCCTATCCCTGTTCGCACAGATGGCGAACCGCGTCGCACAGCCCGCGTATGGCGGTGGTAACGTCAGCGTCGTCGGTGCGCAGGGTCAGGGCAACAAAGCCGCGTTGGCCGTAGCCTTGGGCAATCCTTTGGGTGCTGCGGTTGGTGCCGCGGGTCGAGCGCGGCCAAGGAGGGTTTTGCCAACGCCAATGGCCCGTCGATGACGATGACGGTGGGGGCATCCGGGCGCCGATCCTTGTCTGATTTCAGGATAGCGCGCCCGAGCGGACTTGTCGTGCCTGCTTGTAGTGGATCGGGGCGCACATTAGTTTGGAGCAAAGCAAAACGGAGCAGCAGATGGACCTCAACGCGATCAAAGCAGCCGAGCTGTTGCACCACCGCTCTAAAGGGTTGGCAAAGGGCGATCCGGTGTCTTTGCCGATTGTGCCTGCGGCGACCTTTCATCTGCCCGAGGTGGCGGGGGCGAGCCATATTTATGGGCGCAACGGCATGTCAACATGGGAGGCGGTCGAGGCGCAGCTCGCCATTCTGGAGGCCGCAGAAGTAGTCAGCTTTCCCTCGGGGATGGCGGCGATTTCGGCAGCCCTGATGGCGGTGCTCAAGCAAGGGGATCGGCTGATCGTGCCTGCGGACGGCTATTACGTCACGCGGGTGTTTTCGGCGGGGTTTCTGGCGCCCTTTGGGGTGGACGTGGTGGAAATGGCCACGCGCGATTATGCAACGGCGGATTTCAGCGGCGCGGCAGTGGTCTATCTGGAGACGCCTTCGAATCCCGGTCTGGATGTGGTCGATATTGCCGATGTGGTGGCGCGGGCGCATGCGGTGGGGGCGCTGGTGATTGCCGATAACACCACGATGACGCCGCTGTTGCAGCGCCCGTTGGATCTGGGATGCGATCTGGTGGTGGCGGCGGATACCAAAGCGCCAGCGGGACATTCGGATGTGCTGTTTGGTCATGTGGCGGGGCGGGACGCGGCGCTGATGGCGCGGGTGCGGGATTGGCGGCGTCTGTCGGGGGCGGTGCCGGGGCCGTTCGAGGCGTGGCAGGTGCATCGCGGGCTGGAAACGCTGGAGCTGCGGTTGGAGCGGATGTGCGGCTCGGCTGCGGTGATTGCAGAGCGTTTGCAAGCGGTTATCGGGGTTTCTGCGGTGCGCTATCCGTGGCTGGCGGGCGATGCGAGCGAGGCGGTGGCGCGGCGGCAAATGGGTTCGGGCGGTTTTCTGATCGGGTTTCAGATGGCAGATGCGGCGCGCGCCGAGCGGTTCCTGAGCGAGTGCCCCTATGTGGTACAATCGACCAGTTTTGGCGGCACACATAGTTCGGGCGAGCGTCGGGCGCGGTGGGGCGACGCTGTGGCCGAAGGGTTCATCCGGTTGTCGGTCGGGATCGAGCCGGTCGAGGTGCTATGGGCGGCAATGGCCGAGGCGCTGCGCGATTAGAGCGAGGCGAGCAGGCGGCGGGCCACATCGCGGGGCGCGTGCAGGGGGCTGCGGTCTTCGCCGGGGAAAAAGCGCGCGCGGGTGGCGGTGGGCATCGGGTCGGGCGTAAGGATGCGCACCTGCGGGCCGATCTGGGCATTTTCTGCGGCCCAAGAGCGGGCGATGGCGATCTGGGCGGCCTTGGTCGCGCCATAGGCCGAGAAGAATTTAGCGCCTGCACGGGGGTCGTCGAAGAACAACGCCTGGCCTGCACCTGCGCGCAAGAGCGGTTCGACCATCGGGATCAGCGCACCTGTGGCGCGCAGGTTTGTGGCGATGGATTTGTCGAAATCCTTGCCGTCAAGCGAGCCGGCCGGGGCGAGGGGGGCTGCGTGGACAGCCGTATGCGCCCAAAGCTGCAAGCCGCCCCAGCGCTGGTGGATCGACAGGCACAGATGGCGCATCGCGTCTTCGTTGGTCACATCCATCGGTGCGAGTGTGAGCCCGCCTGCACCGGGCAGACCCAGCGCTTTTACGCGATCATCCAACTCTTCCAGCCCGCCCACGGTGCGCGCGACAGCAACGATATGCCAGCCACGGATGGCCAGATCTTCGGCGAGGGCCGCGCCAAGGCCGCGAGAGGCGCCGGTGATCAGGGCAGTGCGTTGGGTCATGGCTTTGTCCTTTGACGACGGAAGTGCTGGGCTGTCGAAGCCTCCGGCGGGGATATTTTAGCCAGTATGAAAGGGCAAGGGGGCATCAGGCCATGGTGGCGTTGTGTCGCGTAGCAAAGGTGGCGATGGCCGCATCGAGATCGCCTGTCGCACCGATCCAGTGCCAGAATTTGGGGAAGTCTTCGGTCATGGTTTCAAGGTTAAGGTGCATGACACGGGATTTGTCGCGCAAAAACAAGGTGATGTTGGCGGTGAGCGTGTCGATCAAATCGGTTGCGACCTCTTGGGCCGTGGTTTCGGGTGTGCGGGCCAGCAGGTTGGGCAGGATGCCAGTGCGATAGGCCTTCATCAGCCCGTGGTTCATCCGGCCCGCAAAGGACGCGGCGGTTGCGCTGCGGTCGCGGGTCAGGTGAACGTAGAAGGGTGCATCGCCAAAGCGGGCGTCAAGGCGACCGGTGAACCACGCAAGGCGGTTGTCGACCTCGATGTGATTGGGTGGATAGGCAAAGCGGTTGGGCCCCAATCGATAGGTGCGCGATTCATGCGCTGCGGTAAAGTTTGTAGCGTGCTTGCAGGCGGCCGCAAAGGTCGTTGAGCCGCAGCGGCCGGTGCAAAGGACGAAAACTTGGGTCATGCGGCGGCAATCTCGGCAAGGCGGGCGGTGATGATCTGCGAGATCAGCGCGGGCGGCAACGGGGTGTCAGGCGTGAACAGCACACCCGATTTCGAGGTCTTGAACGGGGTGCAGTCAATTTTCGGGATCACATTGCCGGAATGGGGGTAAAGCCCGAGGTGGTGTTTGAAGGCGGCATAGCCTGCGGTCATTTTGCCCGTCGGATGGCGAAAACCGGGCATGGCGTAGGAGAGGCATTCGGTGTGATCGGGCAGCAGTGCGCTCAGGTTTACACGCAGGGCTTGTAGCGCCACAGCAAAAGCTAGGGGTTGGCGCGCGATGTAAGTGTCGATCTGGCTTGTCATAACGCTATGTTGCATGGGCGTGTGCGGCGGTGCAACGAGGCAAATCCTGTCACGACTTGCGCGTTGGCAGGGCCTTATTCCGCCGCCTTCATCTGGAAGCCTTCCTCGATCTTATCCGAGGGGGCGACGGGGTATTCGCCGGAAAAGCAGGCGTCGCAATATTGCGGGCTGCTGGCATCTCGGCCATTTGCCTCGCCTGCGGCGCGGTAGAGGCCGTCGAGCGAGATGAATTTCAGGCTGTCGACGCCGATCCAGTCGCGCATTTCGTCTTCGGACATGGTGGCGGCGAGCAGTTTCGAGCGCTCTGGCGTATCGACGCCGTAAAAGCAGGGCCATGCAGTGGGGGGGGATGCGATGCGGAAGTGCACTTCGGCAGCGCCTGCCTCTAGGATCATGTCCTTGATCTTGCGCGAGGTGGTGCCGCGCACGACCGAATCGTCGACCAAAATCACCCGTTTGCCTTTGATCAGCGCGCGGTTGACGTTGAGTTTCAGGCGCACGCCCATGTTGCGGATCGACTCAGACGGCTCGATAAAGGTGCGGCCCATGTATTGGTTGCGGATGATGCCCATCGCATAGGGGATGCCCGACTGCTGCGAATAGCCGATGGCGGCAGGCGTGCCGCTGTCGGGGACGGGGCAGACGAGATCGGCCTCGACCGGAGCCTCTTTGGCGAGTTCCACGCCAATGGCGCGGCGGGTTTCGTACACGCTGCGCCCACCCAGAATGCTGTCTGGGCGCGAGAAATAGACGTGTTCGAACACGCAGAACCGTGGTTTTTGCGGCGCAAAGGGGCGGTGGCTGGCGACCTTGCCGTCTTCGA
>JAHEBX010000092.1:5159-13548 GCA_024642045.1 Pseudorhodobacter sp.
GGGTCTCATAGACCGAGCGGCCACCGAGGATCGAATCGGGGCGGCTGAAGTAGACATGCTCAAAGATGCAAAAGCGCGATTTGGCGGGGGTGAAGGGGCGGGTGGAGTTCACCTTGCCGTCTTCGATCACCACCATCTCGCCGGGTTCGATCTCGCGGATGAACTCGGCCCCAATGATGTCGAGACCGCAGGTTTCCGACGACAGCGCCCAAGCGTTATCGCCGATGCGGCCCAGCACAAGCGGGCGCACGCCCAGCGGATCGCGCACACCGATCAGTTTGGTGCGGGTCATGGCGACGACGGAAAATGCGCCTTCGACGCGGCGCAGCGCGTCTTTGATCCGTTCGGAGATGTTCTTTTGGATCGAGCGCGCCATCAGGTGGATGATACATTCGCTGTCCGACGAGGATTGAAAGATGCTGCCGCGCTCAATCAACTCGCGGCGCAGGGCAGAGGCGTTGGTCAGGTTGCCATTGTGGGCGATGGCGGCACCGCCCATCGAAAACTCGCCAAAGAAGGGCTGCACGTCGCGGATCGCGGTCGCGCCTTTTGATCCGGCGGTGGAATAGCGCACATGGCCGATGGCAAGCGACCCCGGCAGGGTTTCCATCACGTCGGCCTTGGTGAAGTTGTCGCGCACATAGCCAAAGCGGCGCGCCGAGTTGAAGCCGGTTGCGGGGTCGTAAGAGACGATCCCGCCTGCTTCTTGGCCGCGATGTTGCAAGGCGTGCAGACCGAGGGCCACAAAATTCGATGCATCCGAGACGCCAATGACGCCGAACACGCCACATTCTTCCTTCAGCTTATCATCGTCAAAGGGATGGGCGTAGTAGGGTTGCATGGAGCCTCCGATTCCGGTCTGGTTCTGCGCCACCATTTAGGCCCATCCAGCGCGACTGTCACCCCCTCGGCTGCGCATATTTGCGCCGCAGCGTCCGATCAGTTCGAAGGTGCCGCAGGCGCAGGCACCGCTGCCGGAACAGGCGCAGATTTCGCGCAGTTTGCGGTCAGCTCGTTATAACGGCTGACGATCCAATTGGGCGCGTCGGTCGGCACGGCTGCATTGATGTCGCCTTGGAAAGACGCAAAGATCTTGGCGCTGCGAGAGCTGTCGATCATCGGCACGGTATTGGCGGCAACAGCACGGTCGTAAACAAGAAAGGCGATACCGACAAGGATCACGCCGCGCACAACACCAAACAAAAAGCCCAGACCTTGGTCGAGCCCGCCCAGAACCGAGCGCTGCACGACTGAAGAGAAAAGCGGCGTGAACAGGGCGGCGATGATCAGGCCAACCGCAAAAACCGCAGCAAAGGCCGCGATGAGCGAAAGTTCACAGCTGTCGGTTAGGAACTTGCCGACCACGGGCAGTTCCTTGACCAAGGGCTGCACCTTGGCGGCGAAGAAATAGGCGAGGAACGCCGCGCCGATCCAACCCGCGATCGCCATCGCCTCGCGGACAAAGCCGCGCGAATAGGCGAGCACTGCCGACAGCACGATGATGGCGGCCACGGCACCATCAACAACGGTAAAACCTTCCATACGTCCGCTCCTTTGGGGGGTCAGCCCGCCCCGAACATTTCTCCGACAAAGGCGGTCAGGTCGGACATGTCCCGCACCTTCATGCCTTCGACTTGCCCAAGTTTTGATCCCTTGGGCGCGATTGCCTGTGAGAAACCAAGTTTTGCGGCTTCTTTCAACCTGTTTTCGGTCTGACCGACGGGGCGAAGCGCACCAGAAAGGCTGATTTCGCCGAATAACACGGTTTCGGGCGGAATTGCCACGTCTTCACGGGCCGAAAGAATGGCTGCGGCGACGGCCAGATCGGCGGCAGGCTCGGTCACCCGCATGCCGCCTGCGACGTTGAGGAACACATCCAGCCCCGCAAAGGGGATGCCGCAGCGGGATTCGAGCACGGCGATGATGGTGGAAAGACGGCCCGAGTCGAGGCCCACCACGGTGCGGCGCGGGGTGCCAAGCGGGGAGGGTGCGACAAGGGCCTGGATCTCGGTCAGCACGGGGCGGGTGCCTTCGATGCCGGCAAAAACCGCAGAGCCGGGCGTGGCCTGACCGCGTTCGGACAGAAACAGCGCCGAGGGGTTCAGAACCTCGGACAGGCCCGCGCCGGTCATCTCGAACACGCCGATCTCATCTGCGGGACCAAAGCGGTTTTTCACCGCTCGCAGGATGCGGAACTGATGGCCGCGCTCGCCTTCAAAATAGAGCACGGTATCGACCATATGTTCGACCACGCGGGGGCCTGCGATCTGGCCGTCCTTGGTGACGTGGCCGACAAGAATGATCGCCACGCCGCGCCGTTTGGCGAAGGTGACAAGCTCGTGGCAGGCCGCGCGCACCTGCGACACCGAACCGGGTGCAGAATCGACGGTGTCGAGCCACATGGTCTGGATCGAGTCGATGATCGCAAGGCCCGGGCGTTCGGTGTCCAGCGTGGTCAGGATATCGCGCAAGTTGGTTTCGGCGCCCAAGGCCACGGGCGATTGCGTCAGCCCAAGGCGCTGCGCGCGCATCTGCACCTGGCCTGCGGATTCTTCGCCCGAGATATACAGGCATTTGACGCCGTGAGTGGCAAAACTGGCTGCGGCTTGCAACAGCAGCGTTGACTTGCCGATACCCGGATCGCCACCGACAAGAATGGCCGAGGCCGGCACAAGGCCGCCGCCCAGCACACGGTCCAACTCGCCTATTCCCGAGGACGAGCGCGGCGGCGCTTCGGCTTGGGTGGCAAGGTCGGTCAGATGAATCGCGCGCCCCTTATGCCCAAGCGCCTTGGGTCCTGCGGACAGCGGGGCTTCTTCGATGAGGGTGTTCCATGCGCCGCAGCCTTCGCATTTGCCGATCCACTTGGGGTGGCTGGCACCGCAGGCTGTGCAGGTGAAGGTGGTAGAGTTCTTTGCCATGCCCCTAGGTGCCCGCAATCCCCGCCGCTTTCAAGTGCTTCGCTGTGACGACCGAAATCCACAGCGAGGCGGCAATACAGGCGGTGAACAGATACAGACCCCAGGCCGCTTCGATCGTTACATAGCCAGCACCTTTGACGATGACGATGTAAAGCGCGATCAGGAACACATCGGCCATTGCCAATTTGCCCATGATATTCAGCGCAGGCAGCGTTTTGGGTGACAACAGCCCGAAATGGATCAGCGCAAGCCCCAGCGTTTTGGCAAATGGAGCAAACACCGCAAGAAAGGTCACGACCAATGCCAGAGCGGCATCTGTTTTCCATAGGGATTGCAGTCCGGTGATGACCGAAATCTCGTCCATGCCAAAGATGGGCAGCAAGGCCGCGCGGATCAAAGGCGCAAACCATGCAACAGGAAACAGAACCAGCATGGCAAGGTTGGCAAGTTTAAGCGGCGTCGTGGCGGCAGGAAAGAATGAAGATTGCATCCGATCTGCCTCCCTATATCCAGGCCAGCACAAGCAAAACGGCAGCAAGCGGCACCGAAAACAGAACGCCCATCACGCTATAGCCCAATGCGCCCGCGATACCCCCAAGCAAGAAACTGAGCAGAAGCTGGATCAGAATGGCGAGTTTGGCTCGGTCTGCGCGCAGTTTGGACCCAAACGCATGGCCATAAATCGTGCGCCCCAACTCGATCCCGACATCTGTGATCATACCCGTCGCATGGGTCGTGCGGATGCGCGCATAGGAAATCTTGGTTATGGTCGCGTTCTGGAATCCCATGATGAAACACAGCAGACCCAGGCCCAAAGGTCGCGTCATCCCGGCAGGCAGATCTATGCTGTGCAGCGCCGCAAGCGCGAGCAACAACCCGCCTTGCAGAGTGACCGGTAGCGAATATTGCTGTCTGCGCAGATGCTCTCGCGCCCAGTTGATCACGATCGCAGAGGCCGCAGCTCCGGCCACAAACATGCTGATGGCGAGCAGGCTTTTTCCAACAAGCGCCAGATTCTGAAGCACAATATTGTCAGCCAGCGCCGAGAGGTATCCGGTCATATGCGACGTGTAACTGCCCAGCATAATAAAACCGCCCGCATTGGCGGCCCCTGCGATCACGGCCAGAACCGTCGCCAAAGCCCGATCAGCGCCCGCCGTCCGGTGGTGTGACGTGAGCAGCCGCAAACCGCGCAAAAGCGTCGATTTCGTGCCGGCAGAGCTCGAGGTTTGGGGTGAAGGGGCACGCGGCATAGGGCTTTCGATCCGTAACTGGTTCAGTGTCGCGCCAACGCCTGCCCGATGCAAGCGGTGCTGTGCTCTGGCTCGGGCGGTGACACGTCAAAGGCGTCCAAAACGTTGTTAGACATTCGGCAGCGTCGGCGAGGAAGGCACGAACGTTGACCGCGGGTGGCACTTTATGGATATGGCGTTATCTCGCAGATATTGTAGGGGTCTCGGGATCAGGTGCCCAGAGCCGCTGGCTGGACCGCTCCTTTTGCGTATGAACCTGCCCCTTTTGGTTCTATGGGAGATGCGACACGGCGAGCGCTGCCATACAGAGCACCATCGACCCCATGACCACCCGGTGCGCCCAACGTGGATCAAGACCAGAGCGAAACGCCTCGCGGAACCAGTCTTGGATCAGGTAGCCAAAGGCAAAGAGCGTGGTGACGCGCAGACCTGCGACAGAAAAGTCCGAAAGCCCCTGCGGATAGGGAAAGGCCATCCAGAGCGTCACCAGCGCTGCGGTGACCAGTTGCACCCAAGCGCGGATCGGATCATCGCTGCGGGCCTTCAGGCTGGCCCAAGCGCAAAGGGCGATGGCTGCGGGCAGCAGAGTAAAGGCTATGCGGGGCAGCGGCTGGAGCGACAGCAGCATCAGGTTGTTGAGAAAATCTGACACGCCGCTCATCGTACGGATTCGATCGGGCCGTCGGCGCGGCCATGGATGAACTGTTGCAGGTAAGGGTCTGGACTTGCGTCCATTTCCGCCACAGGGCCTGTCCAGCGGATCAGCCCGTCATGCAGCATGGCGACATTATCGGCAATCGCGCGCACCGAGGACATATCATGGGTGATGGTCATGGCGGTGGCGCCCATTTCCCTGACGATCTCGCGGATCAGTTCATTGATGACGCCGGACATGATCGGGTCAAGGCCAGTGGTGGGTTCGTCAAAGAAGATGATCTCGGGTTCGGCGGCGATGGCGCGGGCAAGGCCCACACGCTTTTGCATGCCGCCCGAAAGCTCGGCGGGGAACATATCGGCGGTGGCGGGTTTCAGCCCGACGCGGCGCAGTTTCTCGATTGCAATCTCGCGCGCTTCGGCCTTGGGGCGTTTGGCGGGGCCGCGCATCAGGCGGAAGGCGACGTTTTCCCAGACTTTGAGGCTGTCGAACAGCGCACCGCCTTGGAACAGCATGCCAAAACGGGCAAGAAAGGCGTCGCGGTCGGTTTTGGTCACGTCTTGACCGTCAAGGGTGATGGTGCCGCCGTCGGGGATGACAAGGCCAAGGATCGATTTGAGCAGCACCGATTTGCCAGTGCCAGAGCCGCCGATCACCACCATCGACGTGCCGCTGGGGATGGTGAGGTTGATGCCACGCAACACGTGGTTGGTGCCAAAGGTTTTGGTGACTTGGGTGAGTTCTATCATGATCCGAACATCACCGAGGTCAGCACAAAATTGGCGGCCAGAATCAGGATCGAGGCGGCGGCGACAGCGTTTTTGGTTGCCGACCCCACGCCCATCGCGCCACGGCCCGAATTCATCCCGTAATAGCAGCCGATCAGCGTGGCGATAAAGCCGAACACCGCGCCTTTGATCAGCGACGAGGTGATGTCGGGGCGGGTCAGAAAGTCGACGGTGTTCTTGATGTAGCTGGCGCGGTTAAAGCCCAACTGCTCGGTCGAGACCAGAAATCCGCCCATAACGCCAATGACATCGCCCACGCCCACCAGCAGCGGCACGGTGATAAAGCCTGCCAGAACGCGGGGAACGGTCAGGTATTTCAGCGGGTTGGTAGACAGGGTGACCAGCGCGTCGATCTGCTCGGTGACCTTCATCGTGGCGATTTCGGCGGCGATGGAGGAGGTCACGCGCGCGGCGATCATCAGGCCGACAAGCACGGGGCCAAGTTCGCGCACCATGCCGATGGCGACGATCTGGGGCACCACCGCCTCGGCGGAAAAGCGTTGGCCGCCGGAATAGATTTGCAAGGCCAGCGCGCCGCCGGTGAAGATCGAGGTCAGCCCGACGACGGGCAGCGAGAGCCAGCCGACTTGCAGCAGGGCCGTCAGAAACTCTCGCATATAAAACGGGCGGCGCAGGGCAGCGGTCAGGGTGGCTATAGCATAGAGCACGATGCGGCCAAGGGCTGCGAGCGGCCCCAGGACCGAGCGGCCAAGCCCAGCAAGCACCCCTGTGGCCGTCATTTGCCACCCTCGTAATAGCGGCGATAATAGCGCGCGCTAAGACCGGTGAGGATTTCGTAACCGATGGTGCCAGCCGTGTCGGCCAGATCGTCGGCGCTTTGGTTTGGCCCCAGAATATCAAGGCTGCGCGGGATCTGGGCGAGATGGCTGATGTCGACGGTGATCGTATCCATCGACACGCGGCCAATCAGCGGGCAGGGCGTATCGCCGTCCCACAGCATGGCCGCATTGGACAGGGTGCGCGGCAGACCATCGGCATAGCCGCCCGACAGCGACGCCACGGTCGTAGGCTGTTCGGCCACCCAAGTGCAGCCATAGCCGACGGATTCGCCTGGCGCGATCAGGCGGGTCTGGATCACCGGCAGCGACAGGCTGACCACAGGGCGCGCGGCCTCGTAGGGGCGGCAGCCATAAAGGCCGATACCGGGGCGGGTCAGATCAAAGTGATACTTTGGGCCCAGCAGGATGCCGCCCGTGGCCGCAAGCGAGCGCGGCACGCCGGTGCCGTCGGTCATCGCCAGAAAACTGGCAAGCTGCTGTTCGTTCAGCGCGTGGTCGGGATCATCGGCGCAGGCCAGATGCGACATCAACAGTTCCGGCCCCGCCTCCAGCACGAAAGGGGCAATCGCCTCCCATTCGGGTTCTTCCATACCAAGCCGGTTCATGCCGGTATCAAGCTGCACGCCAAAGGCATGGCCGGGCAGCGATTCCAGATGGCGGGTGACTTGGTCAAGCGAGTTCAGCATCGGCGTCAGGTCAAGATCGGACACCATTTCGGTATCGCCCGCCATATGGCCGGACAGCACACAAATCTGTGGTCCCGGCCCCAAGATCTGGCGCAGGTTGGCGCCTTCTTCGGTGACGGCGACGAAAAACCGCCGCGCGCCTGCCTGTGCCAGCGCCCGCGCCACACGCGGCAGGCCGAGGCCGTAAGCATTTGCCTTCACCACAGCGGCGGTTTGCACCCCTGATGCAGAGGCCTTGTCCAAGGCGCGCCAGTTGGCGGCGATGGCATCGAGATCGACGGAGAGAGTTGCTGTTGACATGACAGCGGTTTTGACAGGCGCGCGCGTCGGGTCAAGGGGGAATTCGCAAGCAACCGATGCAAAGCGTGTCAGGGTGGCGTCAAGGTGCCACATGAGCAGGGCTTGTGCTGGTGCGGCCCTTGGGGGAAGGATGGTGCTACATAAGGAGCAAGGCGATGAGCGGACATGACCATGACCACGATGAAGCGGGGCATCAGCACGGCTCGGGTATGACCGAGATGACGCTGACGCTTGCGACCTGTCTGGGCTTGGCTGTGGCGCTGGTAGACCGCTTTGCGCTGCCTTTGCCTGTGGGTGTGGTGACGGCAGGGTTGGGGGTGGCCTTCGCCGCCGGGGGGATACCCGCAGGGATTGCGGCCTTGCGCGAATTGTTCGGGCGTTTTCGGCTGGACATTGATCTGTTGATGGTGATTGCGGCGGTTGCGGCGGCGGCTGTGGGGGCGGCACTGGAAGGGGCGGTTCTGCTGGCGCTGTTCTCGATTTCAGGCATGCTGGAGCATCGCGCGATGGGCAAGGCGCGCGAAGCTGTCGAGGCGCTGATGGCGCTGCGACCCGAGACCGCGTTACGGGTGCGACCTGATGGCGGATTCGACGAGGTGGCGGTCGCTGATGTGGCGGTGGGGGAGCGGGTGTTGCTGCGCCCCGGCGCACGGGTGCCGCTGGACGGGGTCATCGTCGAGGGTTCGGGCGAGGTGGATGAAAGCACGATCACCGGCGAGTCGTTGCCCGTGCTGCGCGCGGTGGGCGATCCTTTGCGCGAGGCGACGGTGAACCTGCATGGGGTGATCACCTTGGAGGTCTCGCGGGGCTTGGGCGAAAGCACAGTTGCGCGGATGATCCAGCTTGTGACCGAGGCGCAGGCGATGAAGGCCCCGTCCGAGCGGTTTTCGGAGTGGTTTGGCGCGCGCTATACCGTGGCGGTGCTGGGCGGGTCGATTGCGGTTTTTCTTGGGATGCTGTGGTGGGGCATAGGTTTTGACACAGCG
>JAHEBX010000093.1 GCA_024642045.1 Pseudorhodobacter sp.
GTGGCGGCGATCATTTTGCCAAGCCGGGGGCGAATGATCGGCTGTGGAATTCACTGGAAAAACATTGCCTTGCCGACCCTGAAAACTTTGCACGCTATTATGCCAACCCCTTTCTGGCCTTGATTTCCGAGGCTTGGCTTGGCCCGCATTACCAGATGACCGCACAGCTGAATGTCGTCAATCCGGGCGGAGCGGCGCAATCGGCGCATCGCGATTATCATCTGGGTTTTCAGACCGCGGCCGATATCGAACGCTATCCGCGCCATGTGCAGCTTTTCTCGCCCATGCTCACGCTGCAAGGCGCGATTGCCCATGTCGATGCCCCGCTCGAGACAGGCCCAACGCAACTTCTGCCCTTCAGCCAGCTGTGGCCCGAAGGCTATCTGGCGATGTCACGCTCCGATGTGCGCGAGCATTTCGCGCAAAACATGGTTCAACTGCCGTTGGAAAAGGGCGACATGCTGTTCTTTTCGCCCGCGCTTCTGCATGCGGCGGGGGCGAACCGTTCGGCGGATGTGCGGCGGATGGTGAACTTGTTTCAGGTCTCATCCGCCTACGGTCGCGCGATGGAAACTGTGGACCGTGTTGCGATGTGCAAAGCGATCTATCCGGTTCTGCGCTACGGCGGACTGAGTGCTGCACAAATCGACTGCGCCTTGGCCTGCACCGCCGAGGGCTATGCCTTTCCGACCAATCTGGACCGGGATCCACCCATCGGCGGCATCGCCCCAAAGACGCAAAACCAACTGATGAAAGAGGCTTTATCCGCCACGGTAGAGCTTGATGCACTGGCACAGGCGCTCGATGCTCAAGCTGCCAAACGTCTGAGTTGACGCAAAACGCCGCGCAGTTTCCTGCGCGGCGTTTGTCAAATTCAACACGGCTTATCCCTTGTTCGCAACCCGCGCGTTGCGCGTCGCGATCAGCTTCAGGCGCAGCGCATTCAGGCGGATAAAGCCCGCGGCGTCCTTCTGGTCATAAGCGCCCGCGTCCTCTTCAAAGGTCACATGCTTTTCGGAATAGAGGCTGTGCTCTGACCAGCGGCCCACGCAGCTGGCCGAGCCCTTGTAGAGCTTCAGCTTCACGGTGCCGGTCACATGCTCCTGACTTTTGTCGATCAGCGCCTGCAGCATCTCGCGTTCAGGGCTGAACCAAAAGCCATTGTAGATCAGCTCGGCATAGCGCGGCATGATGCTGTCTTTCAGATGGCCGGCGCCCGCGTCCAGCGTGATCTGCTCGATGCCGCGATGTGCCTCCAGCAGAACAGTGCCGCCGGGTGTTTCATAGATGCCGCGCGACTTCATGCCGACAAAGCGGTTTTCCACGAAATCCAGACGGCCAATACCATGCGCGCCGCCAATTTCATTCAGACGAGTCAGGATCGTCGCCGGGCTCATCGCCTCGCCGTTGATCGCCACGGCATCACCGCGCTCAAAGCTGATCTCGACATATTCAGGCGTATTCGGTGCATCCTCGGGGCTGACGGTGCGCTGATACACATATTCCGGTGCCATTTCTGCCGGATTTTCCAGTGCCTTACCCTCGGAGGAGGTGTGCAGCAGGTTGGCATCGACCGAGAACGGTGCCTCGCCACGCTTGTCCTTGGCAATTGGAATCTGGTTCGCCTCGGCAAAGGCAATCAGCGAGGTGCGGCTGGTCAGGTTCCATTCCCGCCACGGCGCAATCACGCGGATCGCAGGGTTCAGCGCCAGCGCCGAAAGCTCGAACCGCACCTGATCATTGCCCTTGCCTGTGGCCCCATGCGCAACCGCATCCGCGCCGCATTCCTCGGCGATCCGCACCAGATGCTGCGAAATCAGCGGCCGCGCGATCGAGGTGCCCAGCAGATACAGCCCTTCATACAAAGCATTGGCACGGAACATCGGGAAGACGAAATCGCGCACGAATTCCTCACGCACGTCGACGATGTGGATGTTCTCTTTCTTGATGCCCAAAAGCTCGGCCTTGGCGCGCGCGGGCTCCAGCTCTTCGCCCTGCCCAAGGTCGGCGGTAAAGGTCACCACCTCGCACCCATATTCGGTTTGCAACCATTTCAGGATGATCGAGGTATCAAGCCCGCCGGAATAGGCGAGGACGACTTTCTTCGGTGCGGACATGCGGGGCTCCATCACGAGGTTCAGCCCGCGATTATAAGGAAATGCAGCCAAGAGCAAGGCTGCCGCGCGTCGCAGCGGCGTCGCCGTGAAATCTGGTTGATATTGGGTCAAGCACTGTTACTCTTCGCCCAATGCAACGTGGCGCGATTTTTAGGGCGGGTCTGGTGACGAATATTCGAATTGCTTACGCTTTGATTTTAGAGACGTTTCAGGCAATTCTCGGCAACTGGAACATGGCGTTGAGGGCGATGGCCCTGCCACTGATTGCGCCGATCTGTGGCATTGTGTTGCTGGGAATCTGGGCTGCCAAAACGGGGCGTATTCTGCCGAACGGTCAGATCAACCTTGAGGGCGGCATTTGGTTGCTTTTCATCATCTTAATCTGTGTCGCAGCGGTTGGCCCGATTGCCGTCGCCGTCCGCTGGCACCGCTTTCGCCTGCTGGGCGAAATCCCAAGCTGGGGGCTGGCGGTAACAAAGTGGGGGAGAGGCCTTGGTTACTTTGGGCGCATCCTGCTCGTGGGTGCGAGCAGCCTCGCGATCTTGCTGATCCTGATGATCCCCAGCTATTTTCTGATGGATAAGGGTCCGCAAGGGTTCAGGATCGTGATTGGCCAGATGCCCGACCCGTTCACCTTGAAAAATCTGGTTGTCAGCTCGGTCGTTGCGGCTTTCACGACCGCATTCTTCCTGAAATGGGCGATCATCCTTCCCGCAGCGGCGATTGGGCGAAATGTCACCTTGGGTGCGGCACGGCGCGCGTCAGAGACCTATCCTTTCACGGTGTATGCGACGCTTGGGTTGTTTTTGCACCTCGCTCCGGCCTTGCTGGATGCCGTTTTGGCAGAACTGCCTTTGAACAACATCAGCAGTTTACTGACTGCGCCCTTCCTTATGGCGATGTGGTTCATGTTCGGGATCGACATGCTGACCACGATTTACATCCACTGCCGGGCGCAGCAAACGGCCTAGCCGCTCAACAGCCCATTGCGCGGCATCGGCGACGGCTTCGTCAGCATCGCTCAGATGCGGCGCCGCGACCGAAGTCAAGGCGGCTTGCCCCGAATTGCCAATCGCATAAAGCACATTGCGCAAAAACCGGTCGCGCCCGATGCGCTTGATCGGGCTGCCGGCAAAGCGCGCGCGAAAGCCGGCATCGTCCAGCCCTGCAAGCTCGGCCAATTCCGGCGCCCCTACGCGGGGCTGATACCCCAAATCCTTTGCCGCCACCGCAAATTTGTTCCATGGACAAACCGCGAGACAATCATCACAGCCGTAAATCCGATTGCCCAGCCTGCCGCGCAACTCAAGGTCAACCGGCCCTTTGTGCTCGATTGTCAGATAGGAAATGCAGCGGCGCGCATCCAGCTGATAGGGCGCGGGAAAGGCCTGGGTCGGGCAGATGTCCAGACAGGCAGTGCAGCTGCCGCAATGGCTGACCTCGGGCGCATCTTTGGGCAGGTCCGCCGTGGTAAAGATCGCCCCAAGAAAGACCCAGTTGCCCAGATCGCGCGCCAAAAGATTGGTGTGCTTGCCCTGCCAACCCAGCCCTGCCGCCTGCGCAAGCGGCTTCTCCATCACCGGCGCTGTGTCGACGAAAACCTTGATCTCGGCGCCAGTTTCCTGCACGAACCAGCCGCCCAGCCGCTTGAGCCGCCGCTTGACAAGATCGTGGTAATCCTTGCCCTGCGCATAGACCGAAACCGCGCCGCGATCTCGCTGCTGCAACACCGCCAGCGGATCCTCCTCGGGCGTATAGCTTTCGGCCAGCAGGATCACTGACCGCGCCTCGGGCCAAAGCGCCGCCGCATTGCCGCGCCAATGGGTCCGCTCGGCCATCCAATTCATCTGGCCGTGCCGCTCTTTGGCCAGAAACGCCTGCAAGCGCCCCGCCGTTTCGGGCGCCGCATCCGGCGCGCAAATGCCAAGTTTAGAGAACCCTTCTTCCAAGGCCCGCGCCCGCAGACGATCCTTCACTGACGGCAAGGTTCATCCTCTCTTTATAAAGATCCCACGGGGGTGAAAGGGTGTGAAACCCCTGCTTCTGCCGCTAGAAATCCAGATCAGCGTAATGCGCGGGCGGGGGAAATCCGGGCACCTGATCGGCAAGCAGAGTGCGGAACGCCGGGCGCGATTTGATCTTGGCATACCAATCCTTGACCGTGGCCGAGCGGTTCCAATCCACATCCGAGATATAGTCGAGGCAAGACATATGCGCCGCCGCCGTGATATCGGCCAGCGTCATCACATCCCCCGCCAGCCAGCGCCGCTGATCCAAAAGCCAGGCCATATAGTCGAGATGATATTTGATCCGCCCCGCCCCCGCCTTGACGTTCTTAGAGTCTGGGTATCCCTGACCCATCACCTTCTTGTTCACACGCTCATACAGCAGTTTCGAGGTGACTTCGTTATAGAACTTGTCATCAAACCAAGCGCACAGACGGCGCACTTCGAACCGCGCATCCAGATCACGCGGCATCAGCGGTGGTGCCGGAATCGATTCCTCCAGATACTCGCAAATCGCCTGGCTTTCCGACAAAACCTTGTTGTCGATCCGCAGCACCGGCACTTTGCCGGCGGGATTGCGGCGCAGAAAATCGGGGCTCGGCTCCCAGTATCGCTCTTCGATCAGCTCGACCTCCAACTTCTTTTCGGCCAGAGTAAGTCGGACCTTGCGGCTGAACGGGGACAGCGGGAAATGGTAAAGGCGGATCATGAAGATTTGGGTCTTTATATGCGGGGTTTGGTCTTCAATGCCGCGAAGACGGCCAGAATTCAACCACTATCCAGCCTAGTCGTGGTTCTGGAAGCAGTCTGCGCGGCCATCAGCCAATATCGTGTCGGCACCCGACATGACAGCCGCCGCACGTTTGCGCAGAAACGAGGTTGGTTTAGAGGCAGAACGTTCCTTTGGGTTCGGCAAGACCACCGCCAGCCGCGCCGCCTGCGTCGGACTGAGCTGGGCCGCATCTACGCCGAAATAGTGCTGCGCCGCAGCCTGCACCCCGAAAACACCCTCATCAAACTCTGCGACATTCAGATAGACCTCCAGGATCCGCTGCTTGGACCAGGCAAGTTCGATCACCGGTGTCAGCAAAGCTTCGAGCGCCTTGCGCACATAGCTGCGCCCCTGCCACAGGAACACGTTTTTCGCCACCTGCTGCGTCAGGGTTGACCCGCCGCGCACGCCGCCTCCATCGACCGCCGCGCGGATCGCGGTCAGATCAAAGCCCCAGTGCTGGCAGAAATTGGCATCTTCTGCCGCCACGACCGAGCGTCCCATAACCGGCGCTATCTCATCCCAGCTGACCCAATCCTTGGAGATCCCACCCAGACGCAGGCTTTCGCTGATCTGATACAGATTGATCGGTGGCGGCACAAAGCTGAACAGCAGGATCAGAACGCCGAAATAGGCGGCAAGTCCCAAGCACAGACGCTTGAGCCAAAGCCGGAGCTTTTGCCCAATGGTCAACTTGACCAAGGATGCGGATTTAGCGCGCGAACGGGATTTCTTAGGTGCAGCCATCGGGTCACTTAGGCCCCAAGCATCAGCCGCGGTCAAGGGTCGAGCCGCATCTTGCAGCCCGTAAAACAAAGGCCCCCTTTCGGGGGCCTTGCTTTATTCGGCGGGCATCTTGGCCTGTTCCAGCGACAGAGGATGCGCCAGATGGGGCAGCATCTCTTTCGGGCAGATCTGCAGGAAGTTGGCGCATTCCGCGTGCCAATTGCTCAGGATACGCTCGGCCAGCCGAGAGTTGGTCTCGGCCTGATGCCGCTGGATCAGCTCGCGCAGCTGGGCTTCCCAATGGGGATGTGCCACCGCGCAGGTCAGGATCGTCTCGGTGTTCATGAAATCCTCGGCCACGCCGGTCGGATCATAGACATAGGCCATCCCACCGGTCATCCCCGCGCCAAAGTTCGCGCCGATCCGTCCCAGCACAACCGCAACGCCACCGGTCATATACTCGCACCCGTTCGACCCACAGCCCTCGACCACCACCGAAGCACCCGAGTTGCGCACCGCAAACCGCTCTCCCGCGCGCCCCGAGGCGAACAGATACCCCGCCGTCGCCCCATAAAGCACGGTATTGCCGATGATGGTGTTGTCTTCGGCCTTGAGCGGCGAGGCCATCTGCGGCCGCACCACGATCATGCCGCCTGACAGGCCCTTGCCGACATAGTCGTTGGCGTCGCCCATCACCTCGAGCTTGAGCCCCTGCACTGCAAAGGCCCCCAGCGACTGGCCACAAGAGCCCGACAGCTTGACCGTCAGATGGTCAGACTGCAGCGCGTTCTTCATGCCGAACCGCTTGACGATATGGCTCGAAGCGCGCGTGCCGATGGTGCGCAGCGTGTTGCGCACCGCATAGCTCAGCTGCATCTTTTCGCCGTCCTCAAAGAACCGCGCGCCATCCTTGACGATCTCGGCGTCCAGAGTATCCGGCACATGGTTGCGCGGCTTGGTGCGATCAAAGGTGATCTTGGACGCGCCATCGACGGTAATCAGCAGCGGGTTCAGGTCAAGATCATCCAGATGCGCCGCACCACGGCTGACCTGTGACAACAGATCCGCCCGCCCGATGATCTCGTCAATCGACCGGGCCCCGATCTGCGCCAGAATCTCGCGCACCTCTTGCGCATAAAAGGTGATCAGATTTACCACTTTATCGGCCGTGCCGGTGAATTTGCCGCGCAGGGCCGTATCCTGCGTGCAGACGCCGACAGGACAGGTGTTCGATTGGCACTGACGCACCATGATGCAGCCCATCGCGATCAGGGCCGCCGTGCCGATGCCATATTCCTCGGCCCCCATCATCGCAGCCATCACAATGTCGCGCCCCGTGCGCAAACCGCCATCGGTGCGCAGCGTCACCCGCTCGCGCAAGTTGTTCATCGCCAGAACCTGATGCGCCTCGGTCAGGCCCATCTCCCACGGCAGGCCTGCGTATTTGATCGAGGTGCCGGGCGAGGCCCCGGTGCCGCCGTTGTGGCCCGAAATCAGAATCACGTCCGCCTTGGCCTTGGCCACACCCGCCGCAATCGTGCCAACGCCCGACGACGACACCAGTTTCACCGTCACCTTGGCGCGCGGGTTGATCTGCTTGAGGTCATAGATCAGCTGCGCCAAATCCTCGATCGAATAGATATCGTGGTGCGGCGGTGGGCTGATAAGCGTCACGCCCTTGGTCGAATGGCGCAGCCGCGCGATCAGCTCGGTCACTTTCATGCCGGGCAGCTGACCACCCTCGCCAGGTTTCGCCCCCTGCGCGACCTTGATCTCCAGCTCTTCACAGGCGTTCAGATACTCGGCGGTCACGCCAAAGCGCCCCGATGCCACCTGCTTGATCTTGGCGCTTGGGTTGTCGCCATTCGCTTCGGGCAGGAAGTGTGCGGGGTCTTCGCCGCCCTCACCGCTGTCCGATTTCGCACCGATGCGGTTCATCGCCACGTTCAGCGTCTTATGCGCCTCGGGGCTCAGTGCGCCCAAGGACATCCCCGGTGTCACGAACCGTTTGCGGATCGAGGTGATGCTTTCCACCTCTTCAATCGGCACGGGTTTGCCCAATGCCTTGATGTCCAGCAGATCGCGGATATGAATCGGCGGATTGGCCCGCATTGCCGCCGAATACTGCTTCCAGATGTCAAAGCTGGCGCGGTCACAGGCTGATTGCAGCATATGCATCGTCTGCGCTTCCCAAGCGTGCTTTTCGCCCGAGCGCCGCGCCTTGTAGAACCCGCCGATTGGCAGCACATCCGCGCCCCCCAGCCAGCCTTTGGCGTGCACCTCTTCGACCTTCAGCTGCAAACCTTGCAGGCCGATGCCCGAAATGCGGCTTTGCATGCCGGGGAAATACTCGGCCACCATTGCGCGGCTCAGGCCCACGGCCTCAAAGTTCAACCCGCCCCGATAGCTGGAGATCACCGAGATCCCCATTTTGGACATGATCTTGAGCAGACCCGCATCCACCGCATTGCCATAGCGCCGCATCGCGTCAATCAGGCTGCCGTCAATCAGCCCGCGCCGGATGCGATCTGCGATCGAATCCTGCGCAAGATAGGCGTTCACCGTCGTCGCCCCCGCACCGATCAGCACCGCGAAATAATGTGGGTCGATACACTCGGCTGAACGCACGTTGATCGAACAGAAGGTCCGAAGCCCCTTGCGGGTCAGCCACGAATGCACCGCACTGGTCGCCAGAATCATCGGCATCGCAACCTGCTCCGGCCCCTGATGCTGATCTGTCATCACCAATTGGCCCGCCCCCGAACGCACCGCATCCTCGGCCTCGGCGCGAATACGCTCTAGCCCCTGACGCAGCGCATCCGGCCCCGAGTTCACCGGGAACGTGCAGTCGATAAACGCCACCTGATCGCCAAAACGCTGAACCAGCACCTCGAATTCCGAGTTGGCAAGGAACGGGCTTTCCAGCAGCAGAATCTCGTTCTGTGCGTTGTTCTCATCCAGCACATTGCGCAGGTTGCCGAACCGGGTTTTCAAGCTCATCACCCGGCCTTCGCGAAGTGAGTCGATCGGCGGGTTGGTGACCTGGCTGAAGTTTTGCCGGAAGAAATGCGACAGCGGGCGGTAAACCGACGACAGAACCGCCGAGGGGGTATCATCGCCCATAGAGGCGATCATCTCTTTGCCGTCCTCGGCCATCGGCGCCAGAACCTGCTCCAGCTCTTCGACGGTAAAGCCCGCTGCGATCTGCCGCTTGCGCAGCTCGGCGCCCTCGAACAAGGCCTCTTCCGGCACGTCGCTCAGCAGCTGATCCAGATTGACGATCTTTTCGATCCATTCGCCATAGGGCAGGGCGGCCGCCAGTTTGTCCTTCATCTCGACGTCGTGATAAAGCTTGCCTTCGGCCATATCGACGGCAATCATTTGTCCCGGCCCAAGCGCGCCTTTTTCACGGATGGTGGATTCCTCGACTGGAACCATCCCCGCCTCGGACCCCGCAATCAGCAGCCCGTCGCCGGTGACCACATAACGCATCGGCCGCAGACCATTGCGGTCAAGCCCGCCGCAAACCCAGCGCCCGTCGGTCATCGCCAGCGCCGCAGGTCCATCCCAAGGCTCGATCACCGAGTTGCAATAGGCATACATATCCGCCCATGCGGGTTTCATGTCGGTGGTCGCCTTCGACCACGCCTCTGGCACCAGCATCGTCTTGGCCAAGGGCGCATTGCGCCCCGAGCGCACAAGGACTTCAAACACCGCATCCAGCGCACCCGAATCCGAGGTGCCCGCGGGAATGATCGGCTTGATATCCTCAGCGCTCTCACCAAAGTTGTTCGATGCCATCCGGATCTCGTGCGATTTCATCCAGTTGACGTTGCCCTTCAGCGTGTTGATCTCGCCGTTATGGGCCAGCATGCGGAAGGGCTGGGCCAACCACCACTGCGGAAACGTGTTGGTGGAATAGCGCTGGTGATAGATCGCAAAGGCGCTCTCGAACCGCGGGTCCATCAGATCGGGGTAGAACACCGCCACCTGCTCGGCCAGCATCATGCCTTTGTAGATGATCGAGCGGCAGGACAGGCTGCACAGATACATGCCCTGAATCTGGCTGGCCAGCGCCGCCTTTTCGATCCGGCGGCGGATGATGTAAAGCTCGCGCTCGAACTCTTCGTCGCTGATGTCTTTCTCGCAGCGGATCAGGATCTGCTCGATCTCGGGGCGCGTCGCATTGGCCTTATCGCCCAGCACCGAGATGTCGACCGGCACATGCCGCCAGCCATAGATATAATGCCCCATCCGCAGCACTTCGGCCTCGACGATGGTCCGGCAGCGCTCTTGTGCGCCGAAATCCGTGCGCGGCAGGAAAACCTGCCCCACGGCGATCAGCTTTTTCACATCCGGCTCATGCCCCGTGCGACGCACCTGATCGTAGAAAAAGGGCACTGGAATTTGCAGATGAATCCCCGCCCCGTCGCCGGTCTTGCCGTCGGCATCGACAGCGCCACGGTGCCAGATCGCCTTGAGCGCGTTGATCCCGTTTTCCACCACCTTGCGTGACGGCTTGCCCGAGACGGCCACAACCAGACCGACGCCACAGGACGAATGCTCGTCCTCGGCCTTGTACAGGCTGTTTGCGTCCATAAAAGCGCGTTTGGCTTCTTCGGCGCGGGCCCAGGCTTCGTTATAGATGGTCATGGTGTGCAATCTCCGGGCTAAGGGGCAGCGAAGACATCACTGCGTCGCATTCAAACAAGGGTTGGGTCACGGCGAAACCTTTTTCGCCGGGCAGAATGAACTGCATCGGGCTGCTGTCCATCGGCACAAATTCCGTGCCGTTCCACCATTCCGACGGACCCGAAAAAAAGTTGCGCCACTCGGCACTGACATACTCATTGCCATGTGCCTTACGCAACTCATTGCCCGCATCGTCGGTCTCGACATAGTCGTATTGGGTCTGCTGCAAGGTCACACCGTCGATCGTGACAGTCTTGCCCGTCAGCTGATCGTAGCCTTTGACATTGGTATGCTCGCCATTGTCCTTGGTCAGGCCAAATTCGAAATCATCGCGCCCAGTCGACAGCAGGCCAGAAAAGTTGGCAGGGTCTGCCGGGTTCGGATCCAGCGTCTGCTTGGTCTTGGGGTTCATGTCATAGCTTTCGATCCACTGCGTTTCGAAGTCGATCTTGGACAGATAGAACATCCCCTCCTGATCAAAGTCCGCGCGCCATTGATCGCCCGCGGTGTCGCCCGAGCAGGTGTAATAATTGGCCACATAGCAGCCCCGCGATTGCACCGTCAGCGTGGTGGTGCAGCCTGCAGGTGGCGTAAAGCTGCCCGCAAGCGCTGGAGTAGCAAGGCAAAACAGCGATATCGAGAGAACTGCTTTCATTTCGTCACCTGAATAAAAGGTCAGCGAAGCTGACAAACCCGAAATTGTCTGCATGACGCGCGTAAGCACGGATGGCATACGCTGTGCATACGCAAAACATACACCGCTATTCTGCCGCAACACTGGCGGGTTGGGCGAGATAGCCCAAGATCGCCTCGGCGGCTTCGCGCCCGTCGCTGATCGCCCAAACCACCAAAGAGGCCCCGCGCACGATATCGCCCGCCGCATAGACTCCGTCCAGATTGGTGGCATGAGTGCGGAAATCGGCCTTGATCGTGCCCCAACGGGTGACCGCCAGATCGGGCACACCCCAGAGCGTCGGCACAGCCTCGGGTTCAAACCCCAGCGCCTGAACGACCAGATCGGCGGGCTCCACGTAATCCGCACCCTCGATGATTTCGGGGGCTTGACGGCCCGAAGCGTCCGGTATGCCAAGCCGCATCCGCTGGACGACAACGCCTTCCACCGCGTCGCCGCCGGTAAATCCCTTGGGCGCGGATAGCCAGACGAAATCCACGCCTTCTTCCTCTGCGTTCTGCACCTCGCGCTGCGAACCGGGCATATTGGCCTTGTCGCGCCGATACAGGCATTTCACCGAAAGCGCGCCTTGACGGATCGCCGTGCGCACACAGTCCATCGCCGTATCGCCGCCGCCGATCACCACGACACGCTTGCCCGAGGCGTCCAGCTCGCCCGAGTCAAACTCGGGCACGTCGTCGCCAAAGCTCTTGCGGTTGCTGGCCGTCAGATAGTCGAGCGCACGCACAACTCCCTTGGCACCGACGCCCGGCGCTTCAATATCGCGGGCTTTGTACACGCCTGTGGCAATCAAAACCGCGTCATGTTGGCCGCGGATGGCATCAAACGAAAGGTCCTCGCCCACTGTGCAGTTCAGCACAAAGACCACGCCGCCAGCCTCCAGCTGCTCGATGCGCTGCATCACAACCGGCTTTTCAAGTTTGAAGCCCGGAATACCATAGGTCAGCAGGCCGCCGGCGCGGTCATAGCGGTCATAGACCGTCACCTGAACGCCCGCACGGCGCAGCACGTCTGCGGCAGCCAGACCGCCGGGTCCCGCCCCGATGATGCCGACGGATTCCGTCCGTTCACTGCGCGGCTTGATCGACTTGACCCAGCCCATTTCCCAAGCCTTATCGGTCAGATATTTCTCGACCGAGCCAATCGTCACCGTGCCGTGGCCCGATTGCTCGATCACGCAATTGCCCTCGCACAGCCGGTCTTGCGGGCAGATGCGACCGCAGATTTCGGGAAAGGTATTCGTCGCCTGACTCAGCTCATAGGCCTCTTCCAGGCGCCCCTCGGCGGTCAGACGCAGCCAGTCTGGAATGTTGTTGTGCAGCGGGCAATGCGACTGACAATAGGGCACACCGCACTGACTGCAGCGGCTGGCTTGCTCGGCCGCCTTTTCACTGGCGAACTCGCGATAAATCTCATCGAAATCCTGCGCGCGTAGATCGGCAGAACGCTTTTGCGGCATTTCTTTGCCAAGCGTCACAAATTTTAACATTTTCTGCCCGGCCATGCTGCGCCCCTTGATGAATATCACCGTCGCGCGTTGATACTTTGAGTGGATTCAGAATAAAAGTCAGCATGATTGACCTAATGTGCATTTTTTTCGGCGATATCGCGCTCAAGTGCGCAAATAGCATCATAAAAAGGTCAGTATAATTTACCTAATAGTCCAAAGCGCAAGCGAAACTCTGCCAAATTGCAATGATTCTGCCTTGTTAGGCGATCATTCCTGCAGCCGTCAGCGCCAAAAGCAGGCCGCCCAAAACGATGCGGTAAATCGCAAACGCAGTGAACCGATGGCTTCGGATGTAGGACAGCAGCCATTTCACCACCACAAAGGCGGTCACCGTCGAAACCACAAATGCAATGCCCAGCGAGGTCCAGTTCTCGCCGCCGCTGCCGTGGCGAAGCTGGCCCAACAGCTCATATCCGCTTGCTGCATACATCGTCGGGATGCCGACCAGAAACGCAAACTCGGTTGCAGCTGCGCGGTTCGAGGTGCCCAGCAGCATGGCGACAAAGATGGTCGCGGCAGATCGAGACGTGCCGGGAAACACGCCCGCAATCACCTGCGCCAACCCCACAGCAATCGCGACACGCATGGTAATCGCGACCCGGTCTTGTTGTTGGGCGGCAAAATGCTCGGCCAGCAGTATCCAGATGCCACCGATAACCAAAGCCCAGGCAATCGGCTGAATCGTCGTCGGCAGCTCGAAACCGGCCTTTTTCACGATCAGCCCCAGCACCGCCGTGATCAGAAACGCAGTCGCGAGCTTGATCAGGTAGTCACGCTGTTCGGGCATCCGCCAGTGCGTCAACAGATCTACGATCCGACGCCAGTAGATCAGCGTCACGGCAAGGATCGCCCCGGCCTGAATAACGATGTTATACATATCCGACCGCGCGCCAACCCAGTATTCCGCCAAGAGCAAATGGCCCGTGCTGGAAATCGGC
>JAHEBX010000231.1 GCA_024642045.1 Pseudorhodobacter sp.
TGCAAGCCCGCCTGATGAGCCAGGCGCTACGCAAGCTCACTGCCCACATCAAAAAGACCAACTGCATGGTCATCTTCATCAACCAGATCCGCATGAAGATCGGTGTGATGTTCGGCAGCCCCGAAACCACCACAGGCGGCAACGCGCTCAAGTTTTACGCCTCGGTGCGGCTCGATATCCGTCGCACCGGCACCATCAAGAAGGGCGACGAAGCCATTGGCAACGAGACCAAGGTCAAGGTGGTCAAAAACAAGGTGGCACCCCCGTTCAAGACGGCGGAGTTCGACATTCTGTTTGGCGAGGGCATCAGCCGCCATGGCGAGATCATCGACATGGGCGTGAACGCGAACATTCTGGACAAATCCGGTGCCTGGTATGCCTACAACGGCGAAAAGATCGGCCAGGGCCGCGACAACGCGCGTGAGTTTTTGCGCGAAAACGCCGATTTGTCGCGCGAGATCGAAAACAAGGTGCGCGAGTCGCTGGGTATTCCGCTGCTGGTTGCGGCGGCGAGTGAGCCAGATGCCAAAGCAGGAAAAAAATCTGATAAAAAGGGCGACCAGCCCTCGTGAAATGTGCGCCAGCAGCTATTAAATCAATAGTAAACTATCGCCATTCAAGGCAGATTTCAACCCAAGCGACCGGGCCAACATGTCATTCAGCCAGCCATCGCTCAAGGGCCGCGCCTTGCGCCTGCTCAGTGGCCGCGAATACTCGCGCCCTGAGCTGGAGCGCCGGCTCAAAACCCACGAGACGGTGCCCGGCGAACTGGCCCGCGCGCTGGACGAGCTCGAATCCAAGGGCTTCATCAGCGAGCAACGGGTGGTGGAATCGGTCATCAACCGGCGTGCCGCCAAGCTGGGCACGGGGCGTATCAAGCAGGAGCTGCAAGGCAAGGGGCTCGACCCCGAGGCCATTGCCGAAGCGGTAGCCAGCCTGAAAACCACTGAGCTGGCGCGTGCCCGCGAAGTCTGGCGCAAGAAATTTGGTCTGCCGGCGGCAGACGCTACCGGGCGGGCGAAGCAGATGCGGTTTCTTGCCACGCGCGGCTTTGGTGGCGATGTGATCCGCCAGGTGGTGGCAGGCGTTGACGGGGATGCTGATGCGTAGGCTGGCCTGAGGGCGCTGAGCCAGACGCCAAACGAAACGGTGGCTGGCCAGCCATCAAAAACCCGTAAAAGCAGGCTATTTATCAGACTAAATTGGCCTTTAGCCCCCGTCTGTATTGTATTTATAGCTATATAATATATAGCAAAATACAGACAATACGATATCCTACAAACCCAGCATCAGCTTCAGGTTTTGTACCGCTGCGCCGCTGGCGCCTTTGCCCAGGTTGTCCAGCCGCGCCACCAGCACAGCGTGGTGGGCGTCGTCATTGCCAAACACCCGCAACTCCATCTTGTTGGTGTCGGCCAAGGCCACGGCGTCCAGCTTCAGGTCGGGCGTGGCGTCAGGCACGCTCACCCATTCGCTGCCTGCGTAGTGTTTCGCCAGTGCGGCATGCAAATCCCCCGACTTGGGCTTGCCGGGCAATTGATCCAGGTGCAGCGGCAACTGCACCAGCATGCCCTGCTTGAAGTTGCCCACCGAGGGAATAAACAGCGGCCTGCGCGTCAAACCGGTGTATTTCATGATTTCCGGGATGTGTTTGTGCTTGAGCCCCAGGCCGTACAGCTCAAAGGCGGGCGCGGTGCCGGCGTCGTACGCTTCAATCATGGTTCGCCCACCACCGGAGTAACCACTCACTGAGGGCAGGCAGACCGGGAAATCTACCGGGACTAAACCGGCATCAATCAGCGGGCGCAGCAAGGCAATGGCGCCTGTCGCGTAGCAGCCGGGATTGGCCACCCGGCGTGACGCGGCTACTGCAGCCTTTTGGCCCTTGATGAGTTCGGGAAAGCCAAACACCCAGCCAGGGGCGGTGCGGTGGGCGGTGGAGGCGTCAATGATTTTCGGGCCGGGTTTGCCGCTCGCTTTGGCAATATCGTCCACCATGGCGACCGATTCAATCGCTGCGTCATCGTGCAGGCACAGGACCACCAAGTCAGCGGTCGCCATCAGCGCGCGTTTGGCCGCGGGGTCCTTGCGCAGCTCGGGCGCAATGCTGATCAGCTGGACGCCGGTCATAGATTGCAGCCGTTCGCGAATCTGCAGGCCCGTGGTGCCGGCTTCGCCGTCGATGAATATTTTGTGCACGATAGCGCCCTTCTTTATATAGTGTGCGGGTTGGCTGCGCTGCCTAAAAGGCTCGCGCCTGTCAGCCTGGACCAAGTTTGGTGCGATGCACCATGATACATTCGGTAACCCGGTCCCGCCCCGGCGTCTTGCCCCGACGCTATGGTGAGGGATGATGTCCATCCGTTCCTGAGAAAGACCTCATGAAGATTCACGAATACCAAGGCAAGGAAATCCTGCGCCAATTCGGAGTGCCCACACCGCGCGGCATTCCTGCTTTTACCGTGCAAGAGGCCGTAGAGGCCGCGCAGAAACTGGGCGGCCCGGTCTGGGTGGTCAAGGCGCAGATTCATGCGGGTGGCCGCGGAAAGGGCGGTGGCGTCAAGGTGGCCAAATCCATCGACGATGTGAAGCGTCTGGCCGGCGAGATTCTGGGCATGCAGCTCAAAACGCACCAAACCGGCCCCGAAGGCCAGAAGGTTCGTCGTCTCTATATTGAAGACGGCGCGGATATTCAAAAGGAATATTACGTATCGGTGGTGACTGACCGCGCTTCGCAAAAAGTGGCTTTTATTGCTTCGAGCGAGGGCGGCATGGACATTGAGGAAGTGGCCCACAAAACGCCCGAGAAGATTGTCACGGAGTTTATTGACCCTCTGACGGGCCTTGGAGACGCCCAGGCCAAGAAGATCGCCAACGCCATCGGCATGCCAGCTGACTCCACCGCGCAGGCCGTGGACATCTTCCAGAAGCTCTACAAGTGCTACATGGACACCGACGCGTCGCTGGTGGAGATCAACCCGCTGAATCGCGACGGCAAAGGCAATGTCATTGCGCTGGACGCCAAGTTCAACTTTGACAGCAATGCGCTGTTCCGCCACCCCGAGATCGTGGCCTACCGCGACCTGGACGAAGAAGACCCCGCCGAGATCGAAGCCAGCAAGTTTGATCTGGCCTACATCAGCCTGGATGGCAACATCGGCTGCCTGGTGAACGGCGCAGGCCTGGCGATGGCCACCATGGACACCATCAAATTGTTTGGCGCCGAGCCTGCCAACTTTCTGGACGTAGGTGGCGGCGCCACCCCCGAGAAGGTCACCGAGGCTTTCAAGATCATGCTGAAAAACAAGAAGGTCAAGGCCATTCTGGTCAACATCTTCGGCGGCATCATGAAATGCGACACCATCGCCACGGGCGTCATCACTGCCTGCAAGGCGGTGAATCTCTCGGTGCCGCTGGTCGTGCGCATGAAGGGCACTAACGAAGAGCTGGGTAAAAAACTGCTGAAAGACAGCGGCTTGCCCATTATTTCCGTGGATACCATGGCCGAAGCTGCGCAGGCGGCTGTCAAGGCGGTGAAAGGTTAATCAACATGTCTA
>JAHEBX010000232.1 GCA_024642045.1 Pseudorhodobacter sp.
TTGCCGCCCTGATGCCGCTCTTTCTGCTCGGCAAGCCGCTGCTTCAGCGTTTCGATCAGCGCCTCGAACCCGCCCAAGGACGCAATCGCTTCGCGTTCCTCGGCGCTCAGATGCTTTTCGGCCAGCTTTTCCAGCCATTCGCGCGGCAGATCCAGTGCGTCCAGCACCTCTGCCTCGGAAATCGCCTCCAAGCCTTTGAAACTATGGGCAAACGCGCGGTCAAAGCGGTCAAGGTGGCGCTCGTCTTTGACCATGATCGTGCGGGCAAGATAATAGAACCCTTCGGCGTCATAGGTTACAAGGCCCGCCGCCAGCCCCTCTAGAAAACCCAAAAACTCGCGCAGCGAAACGGGCACGCCTTCGTTTCTCAGGGTCTGGAAAAAGGGCAGGAACATCGCCAGCCCCTAGATCATCCGGTCAATCACAATGGTGATGAACATGCCGATGATGGTAAAGATCAACGCATAGACCGCGCCGTATTGCAGCATGTCCAGCCGCCGCCCGCCACGCTTTCGCGCCTGCAAACTGCCCAGAATTGCCCCGATGATTAACCCTGCGATGACGATCAAAACCCTGCCCCTCAAGCCTTGGGGCAGGGTGAAATCCCCTTACCCGCGCGCGCCGCGTGCGCCGATGGATGCAATTTCTGACATCCGGGCCCGCACTTGGCTCTCCGAGCCAAAGCCATAGCGCGCATAGCCCAGACTGTCGAGACGCAGTGCCGTGGCTTCGCTTGCCCGGCCTGTATTCGCCAGCGCTTCGGCCTTGATCAGCATCAGTGTCGCAAGCAAAGAGGCATTTTCGGCCTGTTTCACCACTGGGATTGCCCGGTCGGCAAAGGCAATGGCTTGCGCGTCCTGCCCCGCAGCCAGTGCAATCGCAGCAAGCTGCATGTCAACATGGGCGACATGTACCTGAGCATTGGGCAAACTGCGATAGATCCGGCCTGCCTCGACGAGTGCGTTGACCGCAGCAGCTGGCTGGACGGTGGCCAGTGAACGACCCACAGCAAAATAGCTAAAGCCCAACCGGCCGTCGTGCCAGCCTTGCGCCATTGCGATGGTCAACATTCGGTGCGCCGCAGCCAGGCGCTGTGAATTGTTGCCCGCAGGGCCAAAGGCGCGCTCGACCTCTGCGATCCAGACCCGTGGTGCGATGTCTTTGTATTCGCCGCCGGCAAAGTTGCCCGCTGGATTATAGCGTGCGAGCAGCGCGGGCACATATTTTGCGGCCTCAGCCTCGTTCATGCCGCTGCGCAGCTCGGGCGCGTAGTGCAACTTGAGCATCAGCATGTCAAAACTGGTCAGCACCGAGTTGAAATTGTCGTCGTTAAAGATCGAATCCGTCAGGCGGTACAGATCATTCAATGGCCCCATCGACTGCGCCGTTTCCTCGTTCAGACAGTCACGCACCTCTTGGGGGGCTGCGTCCGAAGGGATAAAGATCGCCACATGATCACGCTGCGTGACGCTGGTCCAATCCACCCTGGGCCCCGCACGCTCTGCCTTGTATTCTGCCCAAGACTGAACGCGCGGTACGGTGAAACAGGCCGCCATCGGCACAATGCGGCGCATCTCGGCGCGCGGCAGGAATTCGACCGTAACCGAGGCGCTGACCCCGGTTTGGCCAAAGTTCACGTTCAGCCCTGCCTCGTTGCGCAGCCGCGATAGAACACGCGCCATCTCGGCGGGGGCGGTCGCGGGCACAGCGCCTTGCAGCTTGACGGTGATCGGCCCTTCAAAGCGGCTGAAATTCGGGTTGGCCCGCCCGCTTTCCATGCGGAATTCCAGATCAAGGAAATCGCGTGCAAGCTCGGCATTGGGGCGCGACTGATACGGACGCGGGGCTGCCTCGAAATCCTGCATCGCGGCAAAGGCAATGCCGCTGGTGCTGTCTTCAGAATAACTTTTTGAGACCTGCGCCGAAGGGGCGGGCATACACGCCGTAAGGGCGCAAAAAGCAAGCAGTGGAATATGGCGCATGGCTTGGCAGCTCATTCATACAGGGTGAAGAAGGCAAAACGCGCCCCCCAACAATCAGCGAAGCGCGGTAGAGCGTGTGCAAAAGTCTGGCCAGTCGTCGCGCAAATGGTGCCCCCGCACCGCCTGCGCCCGTTGGTTCTGTGCCAGTCCAAGCCCGCGTCCTTGCCGAACTGTCACTCTGGCGCAAAATCCCCACCCGCCGGAGCAGACCGACAGAGGGATTTGCACGCAGAGCCCGGTTCGAAAGCCAGAGCACACGTTCTACCGCGCCCCTGCCTTCCAAAGTATTCAAATCGCCTGTCGGGGTAACACCCTGACGCCGCAGCGGCGCCAAGGTCTGGTCGGACCACAGCAAATTGCGCAGCTGACGGCAGATCGCCAGTGCGTTTTGCGCCTTCGTGTGCTCCAAGGTGCCAAGTTGGGCACCCGCGAACCACATGAAGTTCTTAGTCTTTTCCATTTAAACCCGATACAGACAGCTTGTTCACTCAAGAGGCGAGACAACAGGCCCACAGTGTCCGTTTATGGGCACCATGATGTCAATCTTTGGGTTTTTTGGGTTAATGGCCAGAACTACCCATGGATGGTTTCCAAGCTGGAAACGCCAGATTTTCCCCAATCCGCTCGCAATATATTTCAATATGTTTCAAAAATAAGCAATCCGTTACCGGATTGTGGCAAGACTATGGCCAAACCTAGGCAGAATCGCCCGATTCTCTGATTTTGGTTACCGGTCGCGTCGTGCCATGAAGGCCAGCCGCTCGAACAGATGCACATCCTGCTCGTTCTTCAGCAAAGCCCCATGCAAGCGAGGCAGGCTGTGCTTGCCGTCGCGGCGCAGATCTTCCGGCCCCAGATCTTCGACCAGCAACAGCTTAAGCCAGTCCAGCACCTCCGACGTCGATGGCTTTTTCTTTAACCCCGGCGTTTCGCGAATCTCAAAGAATTGCGTCAATGCCGTCGCAAGCAGTGCTGCCTTGATGTCGGGGAAATGGACCCGCACGATGGCTTCTAACACGTCTGCATCGGGAAAGCGGATATAGTGGAAAAAGCAGCGACGCAAAAACGCGTCGGGCAGTTCCTTTTCGTTGTTCGAGGTGATGATGACCACGGGGCGCTGACGCGCGACAATCGTCTCGCCTGTCTCATAGACATGAAACTCCATCCGGTCCAATTCCTGCAACAGATCGTTGGGAAATTCGATGTCGGCCTTGTCGATTTCGTCGATCAGCAGAACGACGCGTTGATCGGCCTCAAAAGCCTGCCACAGTTTGCCTTTGCGGATGTAATTGCGCACCTCATGCACGCGCGCGTCGCCCAATTGGCTGTCGCGCAGCCGGCTTACGGCGTCATATTCATATAGCCCTTGTTGCGCCTTGGTTGTGGATTTTATG
This sequence comes from Pseudorhodobacter sp., assembly GCA_024642045.1. Classification (GTDB taxonomy): domain Bacteria; phylum Pseudomonadota; class Alphaproteobacteria; order Rhodobacterales; family Rhodobacteraceae; genus Cypionkella. Next base: position 3,377 of record JAHEBX010000232.1, read on the forward strand.
TTCCACTCAATCAGGGGCATATTCAGTGCCACAGCGACCTGCCGCGCCAGTTCGGTCTTGCCTGTACCAGGCTCGCCCTTGACCAACAGCGGGCGCTGCAACGTCACGGCAGCGTTCACTGCAATTTGCAGATCATCTGAAACGATATACGC
>JAHEBX010000094.1 GCA_024642045.1 Pseudorhodobacter sp.
TGATCCCGATGGCGGGATGCCTCGGCTGTTGGAGATCATGCGCCGGCAGCGCGATCCGGCAACCGGCTGCCCTTGGGATATTGAACAGAGCTTTGAAACCATTGCTCCCTATACTTTGGAAGAGGCACATGAGGTCGCCGATGCGATTGCGCGCAAGGCCTGGGACGAGCTGCCGGGCGAATTGGGCGATCTGCTGTTTCAGGCGGTGTTTCACGCACAGATGGCGCAAGACGCGGGCTTGTTCGACTTTGGCGATGTGGTGCGTTCGATTGCCGACAAGATGGTCGCGCGCCACCCGCATGTCTTTGGCGACGAATCGCGTGACAAATCGGCGGATCAGCAAACGGCGGACTGGGAAAAGATCAAGGCGGCCGAGCGCGGCACTGCCCGCGTGCTGGACGGGGTGGCGCTGGGTCTGCCCGCCCTCACCCGCGCGGTAAAGCTGCAAAAACGGGCCGCGCGGGTTGGCTTTGACTGGCCCTCGACCGATGAGGTGGTGGCGAAAATCACCGAAGAGGCGGCCGAGTTGGTCGAAGCGCGCGACAGCCTGACCCAAGCCGAGGTGGAAGAAGAATTCGGCGATCTGCTGTTTGTGATGGCCAACCTTGCGCGCCACCTCAAAATCGACCCCGAAGCCGCCCTGCGCGCTGCAAACGCAAAGTTTACCCGCAGGTTTGGCAGGATCGAGGATTGGCTGGCCGAGGCAGACCGCAGCCCCGCCCAAAGCGATCTGGCCGAAATGGACCAGCTTTGGGATCGCGCCAAGGCTGAAGACAAGGCTGCGAAAGCCCGCTGAAGGTTTCAAAGTTTTTTAGTCAGGTATTGACGCGAAATCCGATCCGAGCTTTAAGGTCAGAGTAACCTACTAAAGGACTCAACTATGGCCCATCGCATCGCGCTCGCGTCTTTTGCCCTGACAGCCCTTGGGCTGCCCTCCGCAGCCGAGGAAGTGAACATCTATTCGCATCGTCAGCCCGAGCTGATCCAGCCATTGATGGATGCCTTTACTGCTGAAACCGGCATCGACGTGAATATCGCTTTTGTCGACAAGGGTATGGCCGAGCGGCTGGTGGCCGAGGGCAACCGCTCGCCTGCCGATCTGGTCCTGACGGTGGACGTGGCGCGGTTGATTGATGTCGTCTCTGCGGGCGTCACGCAGGCCGTGGCCTCGCCCGTTCTTGAGGCGAATATCCCCGCCGCCTATCGCGACCCCAACAACCAGTGGTTTGGCCTGACCACCCGCGCGCGCATTGTTTATGCCAGCAAAGACAGGGTGAAGGACGGCGAGGTGACGACCTATGAGGATCTGGCCGATCCAAAATGGAAAGGCCGGATCTGCATGCGCTCTGGCACCAATGACTATAACGTGGCGCTGACGGCGGCGGTGCTGGCGCATCATGACGCGGCCTATACCAAAACCTGGCTTGAGGGCGTGAAGGCCAATCTCGCGCGCAAGCCCGCCGGGGGCGACCGCGATCAGGTCAAGGCGATCTGGGCAGGCGAATGCGACATCGGCATCGGCAACACCTATTATCTGGGCGAAATGCTGGCCGACCCAGAGCAGGCACAATGGGCGAATGCTGTGCGCATCCAGTTTCCGGTGTTTGAAGGTGGCGGAACCCATCTGAACATCTCGGGGGTCGCAATGACCAAGGCGGCACCAAACCATGATGCGGCGCTCAGGCTGATGGAATGGCTGTCGTCGGATGAGGCGCAAAAGATCTATGCTGAAACCAACTATGAGTTTCCGGTCAAACCCGGAGTGGCGCAATCGGATCTGGTGAAAAGCTGGGGCAGCTTTACCCCTGACACGCTAAGTTTGGCAGAGGTGGCGGCACAACGGCCAGAGGCTCTCAAACTGATCGAAGAGGTCGATTTCGATAATTGACCGATTGATAAAAATTCTTGCCGGAATGGATGGACAAACAGCGGGCAATGGCGTTTCTTGACGCCATTCCAAGGAGGCTCGGATGACCCAATTCCCGCGCAAGATCATCATCGACACCGACCCCGGGCAGGACGACGCCTTTGCCATCCTGCTGGCCCTTGGCAGCCCGGCCGAGATTGATCTGCTGGGGATCGTCGCGGTGGCTGGCAACGTGCCGCTGGCGCTGACGCAAAAGAACGCGCGGATGATTTGCGAGTTGGCGGGGAAACCTGCCACCAAAGTCTTTGCCGGGTGCGATCGCCCCTTGCACCGCAAGCTCGTCACTGCCGAGCATGTCCATGGCAAAACGGGTCTGGATGGGCCGGTGCTGCCGGACCCGGTCATGCCGCTGCAAGAGCAAAACGGCGTCGCGTTCATCATCGAGACGCTGCGACGCGAACCTGCCCATACGGTGACGCTCTGCCCCTTGGGCCCGCTGACCAATATCGCGCAGGCGTTCTTGCAGGCCCCCGATATCATTGGGCGCGTGCAGCAGATCGTGTTGATGGGGGGCGCCTATTTCGAAGTGGGCAACATCACGCCTGCCGCCGAGTTCAACATCTACGTCGACCCGGAAGCCGCTGAAATCGTGTTCAAATCCGGTGTGCCTTTGGTGGTGATGCCGCTGGATGTGACCCATAAGGTTCTGACCACGCGCGCGCGGGTCGAGGCCTTTCGTGGCCTTGGCTGTGAAGTTGGGCGCGTTGCGGCGGAATGGGCCGATTTCTTTGAGCGCTTTGATATGGAGAAATACGGCAGCGAGGGCGGCCCGCTGCATGACCCCACCGTGATCGCCTATCTGATCCGCCCTGATTTGTTCAAGGGCCGTCATATCAATGTGGAAATCGAGACGAAGTCCGAACTTACGCTGGGAATGACGGTCGCCGATTGGTGGGGGGTCACTGACCGCGCGCCCAATGCGCTGTTCATCGGCGATGTCGATCCGCAAGGCTTTTTCGATTTGCTGACCGAAAGGCTTGGCCGGCTTTAGGCCGAAATTCGAACTGCGGACGGCGCTCTGCACTGCGCCGCCCGCAGTATCTTGCCGGTTAAACCCCAATATGGCTGGCCAAGCCGGGGACCGAGGCAAGAATCTGATTCATTTTGTCAGGCCCGATCACGGCCTTGGCTTCTTGAACAAAGGCCTGTCCGGCCTGTTCGATCTGACCGACGCCAAGCCCGTAGGACTTCAGTTGGGCAATTCCATTCAGCAAAGGACCGGCCTTGGCCCCCAGAACCGAAGTGGCAATGCTGGCAAAGAAGCCGCCACCTGCCCCGGCCCCACCCGCCGCCATCACGTCATAGCTGGAGGCAAGCTCCGGCGCGCCCTGCAAATTCGACATCAGGCCCGCGATGTGGGTTCCCTCTGCCTCATGCGCAAAGATCGACAGGATCGTGCCGACCACCTTTTCCGCCGTGCCCGCGTCAAGTCCAGCCTGGCTTGCGACCGAGGTCACGATATCCGCGACGGCAAATCCCATGTTGTCAGCCCTTCAACTGGGTGTTGCAGCTGCTCCAATACTGCGGCCAGGTTTGGCCTGCAGGCAAGCTGCCAGCCGCCTTGGCCGCCTTCCACATCACGCCGCATTGCTTGATGCGATCATGGGCCGCAAGCTGGTTCGCGGTTTGGGTCTTGGCACCAGCGGTGGCCACCTGAACGGGGGCGGCGGCCTTGGGCTTGGGCGCGATCTGTGTTGCGGCGGGCGCTGCGGTCAAAGCCGCTGGCGCGGTTGCAAGGCTTGCCGAACACGCTTTGAGATAAGCCGACCACTTGGTGCCAGCGGGCAAGGTTCCTGCGGTCTTGGCCGCCTGATACTGGGCGCTGCACGCGGTCGTGGTGGCAGATGCTGCGGCTGACATCATGGACGGAAGTGCCAAAGACATCAGGGCCGAAGCGGCGAGTAAGACGGGGAGAGCGGGAATGCGCGCCATAGCGACACCAATCACAACTCGGAGGGGGAATTCCCTGCGATGTCTCTAGTGTGCAGGCACTTCCTTGCGGCAGTTTCACCCAAGTCTTACTTAATTGTAAGCCTTAGCCGAGCGCATAGCCCGCCCCGCGCACTGTGCGCAGAACGTCCTCGCCGCCTTGAGCGCAAAGCGATTTGCGCAAGCGACCGATATGAACATCGACCGTTCGGGTGTCGACATAGATGTCGCGGCCCCAGACCCGGTCGAGCAGGGTTTCGCGCGAAAACACCCGGCCCGGCTTTTCCATGAATGTTGCAAGCAGGCGAAACTCGGTTGGCCCCAGTTTCAGCAAATGCTCGCCACGATGAACGCGGTGGGTTTCGGTATCAAGCCGAATATCCTGCCATTCCAGCACCAGACCCGCCGTGGCTGGGCGCGTGCGGCGCAGTTGCGCGCGCAGGCGCGCCATCAGTTCCGTCACCGAATAGGGTTTGATCACATAGTCATCGGCCCCGGTTTCCAGCCCCCGCACCTTATCGACATCCTCAGACCGGGCCGAAAGCATGATGATCGGGATGCTTCTGGTTTCGGGGCGGGCTTTCAGGCGACGGCAAACCTCGATGCCCGAGACGTGCGGCATCATCCAATCGAGCAGGATCAGATCGGGCGCACCTTCGGCGATCAAGGCAAGTGCGTCTTCGCCATTGTCTGCGGTCTGTACCTCAAAACCTTCAGCCTCAAGGTTATAGGACAGCACGGCGCGCTGGGCGGGTTCATCCTCGACCAGCAGCACGACGGGAAGCGGGCCAGCCATCAGCCGTCGCCCCCTGCCAGACCGGCCTTGGGACGCGGATCTTCGGGCATCGAGCCGGTGGCCAGATAGATCACCTGTTCGGCGATGGTTGTGGCGTGGTCGCCCACACGCTCGATGTTCTTGGCGATGAAATGCAGGTGCATGGAGGCCGAGATATTGCGCGGGTCTTCCATCATAAAGGTGAGAAACTCGCGAAAGAGCGCGTTATACATCTGATCGACTTCCGCGTCGCGCAGGCGGACATCGGCGGCAAGGCCCACGTCGCGGGTGACAAAGGCATCAAGCGCGTCTTTCAGCAGCATGCTCACCTGCCGCGCCATCCGGCGGATCGAGCCAGAAGCGCCGGGGATTGGGGTCATTGCGGTCAGCACCGGGGTGCGCTTGGCAAGATTTTTGGCGTAGTCGCCGCAACGCTCGAGACTGCCTGCAATCTTCATCACAGTAAGGACGGTGCGCAGATCGGTGGCGATGGGCGCACGCAGGGCGATCAGGCGCGCGCATTCGGTGTTGATCTGTTCTTCCAGCGCGTCAATCGCGCGGTCGCCGTTACGCACCTGTTCGGCCAGCGCCTCGTCTTGAGTATCCAGCGCCTTGGCGGCATCTGACAGCGCCTGTTCAACCATGCCGCCCATTTTCATGATCATGGCCTGAACGGCCTCAAGATCACGGTCAAAGGCGCGGGCGATGTGGGGATCTTTGATCATGGTGTCTCCTTAGCCGATCCGGCCGGAAATGTAGGATTCTGTGCGCGGGTCAATCGGGTTGGTAAAGATCTGACCCGTTTCGCCATATTCGACCAGATTGCCGAGGTGAAAAAACGCGGTCCGCTGGCTGACGCGGGCGGCTTGCTGCATCGAGTGCGTGACAATGACGACCGAAAACTGCGAGCGCAATTCGTCGATCAGCTCCTCGACCTGCGCGGTGGCGATGGGGTCGAGCGCGGAACAGGGTTCGTCCATCAGCAGCACTTCGGGCGAGGTGGCGATGGCGCGGGCGATGCACAGGCGCTGTTGCTGACCACCCGAAAGGCCGGTGCCGGGCGCGGCAAGGCGGTCTTTGACCTCATTCCAGAGCGCGGCCTTGCGCAGACAGCTTTCGACAATCGCGTCGAGTTCGGCCTTGTTGCGGGTCAGCCCGTGAATCTTGGGACCATAGGCCACGTTGTCGTAAATCGACTTTGGGAAGGGGTTCGGCTTTTGAAACACCATGCCGATGCGGGCGCGCAATTGCACCGGGTCGACGCGGGGGTCGTAGATGTCTTCGTCGTCAAGAGTGATCTTACCCTCGACACGGCACGAGGCGATCGTGTCGTTCATCCGGTTCAGGCAGCGCAGAAAGGTCGATTTGCCGCAGCCCGAGGGGCCGATAAAGGCGGTCACAGTCTTATCGAGGATATCAACATCGACGTCTTTGATGGCGTGGTTGGTACCATAATAGACTTGTGCGCCGCGCGCCTGAATTTTGATCGTCTGCGTGTCCACGCGGCTCTCCAATCTTTGGTCTTTCATGGCATTCCCCTACCAGCGGCGTTCGAATTTGCGGCGCAGATAGATCGCGACGGCGTTCATGGCGATAAGAAAGATCAGCAGAACGATAATAGCCCCCGAGGCCCGTTCGACAAAGCCGGGATCGCCGCGGGTCGTCCAGTTATAGATCTGCACCGGCAAAGCAGCGGCAGGGTCAAACAAACCCGAGGGCGGCGCACCTGGAAAGTCGCGCACAAAAGCGACCATGCCGATCAGCAAGAGCGGCGCGGTTTCGCCCAAGGCCTGCGCGAGCCCGATGATGGTGCCGGTCAAAATGCCCGGCATGGCGAGCGGCAAGACGTGATGGGTGACCGTTTGCAGACGGCTTGCCCCGATACCCAGCGCCGCATCGCGGATCGAGGGCGGCACAGCCTTGAGCGCGGCCCGCGTCGGAATAATGATACGCGGCAAGGTCATCAGTGTCAGCACAAGCCCCCCGACAATGGGCGCCGAGGTGGGCAGGCCGACCATATTGATAAAGATCGCAAGACCAAGGATGCCGTAAACGATCGAAGGCACGGCGGCGAGGTTGGCAATATTCACCTCGATCAGGTCAGTAAATCGGTTCTTGGGCGCAAATTCCTCAAGGTAAACCGAAGCCGCGACCCCAATCGGCAGTGCCAACACCAGCACCACCGCCATCATGTAAAGTGAACCGATGATGGCGATGCCCAGCCCTGCCGCCTCTGGGCGCTTGTCCGAAGCGTCGGGCATAGTGACAAAGCCAGAGTTCAGCGAAATGGTCAGAACGCCGGCTTCTTTCAACTTGTCGGCGACAGCAAGCTGTTCGGGCGATGTGTTTTTGTCCAAGGCCGCCGTTTCCAGCGTGACTCGGCCCTTGTAATAGCCATCGACGCGGCCCCCTGCCAAAGCGGTAAAGCGGATGGTCTGACCGATCAGTGACGGGTCGGCCAGAACCATATTGCGCAGGGTTGCGGGGCTTTCCTCGGAAATCAGATTGGCAAGGCCCTTTTTCTTGAGCGCTGACAAATCGATGCCCTTGGCGGTTGCCTCGGCCTCAAGCGCCTTTGTCAGCACCTTTCCATAGGTGATCGTCGTGGCCTTGGCCATCACAGCAGGATCGCGGGTGCCGGATTTATCCAGAACGGACTCCTCAAGCGTCACCGGAAAGGTCAGAAAAGTCTGTTTGAAGGCCGGCAATCCATTACCAAAGATCGAGATCAGCAGCCAGAGCAGCGCTAGAAGCGCCAGAACAATGGCGGTCAGCCCATAAGCGCGAAACCGCTTTTCCGTGGCATTGCGCGCGCGGGTGCGCTTGTCTTGAGCAAAGAGCGAGGCACGGGTCATTCGTATTGCTCCCGGTATTTGCGCACGATCATCAATGCCAGAATGTTCAGACAAAGGGTGAGCACGAAGAGGGTCAGGCCAAGCGCAAAGGCGACCAGCGTTTCGGGGCTGGCGAATTCGGTGTCGCCCGTAAGTTGGCTGACGATTTTCACTGTCACGGTGGTCATCGCATCAAACGGGTTGAGCGACAATCTGGCCGCAGCCCCAGCCCCCATCACCACGATCATCGTCTCGCCAATCGCGCGGCTGGCCGCCAGCAACACTGCGCCGACAATCCCAGGCAAGGCCGCGGGCAAAACGACCTGTCGGATGGTCTCCGACGGCGTCGCCCCAAGCCCAAGCGAGCCATCGCGCAACGACTGCGGCACGGCATTGATGATGTCATCCGACAGCGACGAGACAAAGGGGATCACCATGATGCCCATCACCAGCCCTGCCGTCAGCACGGATGAGGACGAATTTCCCAAGCCCAGAGGCTGCGCAAAATAGTCGCGCAACAGCGGGCCGACGGTGATCAGCGCAAAAAGGCCGTAAACGATCGTCGGGATTCCCGCGAGCACTTCGATAGCTGGTTTGACCCAGGACCGCGTGGCGCGGCTTGCGTATTCGGCAAGGTAAATCGCCGAGAGCAGACCGATCGGAACCGCAACCAACAGCGCGATGGCCGAGACATAAAGCGTGCCCCAAAGCAGCGGCACGATGCCCAGAGTGCCGCCGCCGCCAAACTTTGGCGCCCATTGGGTCGAAAACAGAAATTCGGTAATCGGGTAGAGGCGGAAGAAATGCAGCGACTCGACCAGAAGCGAGGCGACAATGCCGACCGTGGTCAGCACTGCGATCAGCGAGCAGCCGATCAGCAACCACATCGCAAAGCCTTCGGTGGCGTTGCGCGCGCGAAATTCGGGTTTGATCCGGCTAAGCCCCCAAGCCAGGCCACCCAGCGTCAGGGCAATGGCGGCCACGACCATCGCCAGACGTGAGGTCGCTTTGGCCGACCGCAGCGCCGCAGTCGCGGCCAGCGTCGATGGCGTGGGTTCGGTTTGCAGCACGATGCCTGCGGCGTTCATCGCCTGCTTCAACTGGTCAGGGGCTGCGATCAGCGGCGCTATCGCTTCACCGCGCGTCTCCAGCAGATCAAGCCCAGCGGCAACACGGCGCACATCCGACATTACAAGGTCTGCCGATTGGCCCTGAGGAATCTCGGCAGGATCAATCAACGCAAGCGCCCGGTTCTCCAGCACCAGCGGCTCGGCCAACAGCCAGCCGATGATCAGCAGAAATGCAGGAACGGCGGTAAGCAGCGCCGTGATGCGGCCATAAAACGGCGGCAGGGAATGCAGCTTGCGGATGTCGCCAGCGACCGACGCGATGGCGCGGGATTTGCCGACGACATATCCGACAAGGGTCAGGACAAGGATGATCAGGGAAAGAAGGCCGATGCTCATGATGATCCTGTCTTCAAGGTGTCGGGGGCGCGAGCCATGCCGCGCCCCCGTTATGGCTTAGTTCAGCGGTCCCATCGGGGTCTCGGCCTCGACAGCCGCTTGGGTGGCGGCCAGTTCCGGGTCAGGCACCAGCCCGTATTCGGCCAGCTTGCCATCCGGGCCAGCCATGTCGTCGGACACGAAGAAAGAGATATACTCTTTCAGGCCGGGGATCACGCCGATATGTGCTTTTTTGACATAGAAGTAGAGCGGACGCGACACGGGGTATTCACCTTTGGAGATGGTTTCAACCGAAGGCATGATGCCGTTCATGGTTGCGACCTTCAGCTTGTCGGTGTTGTTTTCGTAGAAGGACAGACCGAACACGCCGACAGCATTGGCGTTGGCTGCGATGCGCGACAGGGTTTCGGTATAGTCGCCGTCGATTTCAACCGAAGCGCCGTCTTTGCGCTCGGTAAAGCACTTGTCGGTGGCCTCTTTGGCCTTTGCCGCATCATCAGCGCCAGTCGAGGCGGCGACGAATGCGTCATAGGCGCCGGTTGCCTTGCAGCCCTCTTCCATCACCTTGGTGTCGAACACTTCGCGCGTGCCGTGCTTGGAGCCAGGAATGAACACCAGCAGGTCCTGTGCCGGAAGACTTGGGTTCACGTCCGCCCAGGTCTTGGCGGTGTTGGCAACGATCGCGCCGTCTTTAACGACTTCGGCACCCAGAGCGCCATAGAGGTCAGCAGGCGTCAGCACAAAGTCAGGGCCGTTGATGTCAGAAGCGAACACCACGCCGTCATAGCCGATCCGGACTTCCATGATCTCGTTCACGCCATTGGCGGCGCAAGTGTCGATGTCCGACTGCTTGATGCGCGAGGATGAGTTCGCGATGTCGATGGTGTCTTCGCCCACGCCCTCGCACAGCTTCTTGCGGCCAGCGCCCGAACCGCCACCTTCGACAACGGGGGTTTTGAATTCGCCGTTTTCGCCGAATGCCTCTGCCACGATGGTGGCATAAGGCAGAACGGTCGACGAGCCTGCGATCTGCAGCTGGTCACGTGCCGAAGCAACGACGGTCGACGCCGCCAGAATTGCCAAAGTCGAGGGGATGAGTTTCATCAGAGACATAGTGCTCTCCTGTCTGTTCCATGAGGGTGACCCGCATGGCCTGCCCTTCGCCGCCCCGTCTAAGCGCGATACCCTGCGGTTTTGCGACAGTTTTGTAACAGTTATATGACAGGCGCGCCGAGAGACAGACGTTTTGACAATTATTTCGGACTTTTTTCGTAAATCGCATCCAGACCGCCGACAACGCGAACGCGCCCGCTCAGCCGAGCGGCAGGATCACTGTAAACTGACTGCCTTTGCCCTTTTCGCTGTCAATCAGCAGACGTCCTCGGTGGCGGTTGACGATATGCTTGACGATGGCAAGGCCCAGACCGGTTCCGCCTTTTTCACGCGAGCGGTGGCCATCGACCCGGTAAAACCGTTCGGTCAGTCGGGGAATATGCAAAGGATCAATGCCTTCGCCCTGATCCATCACCCGCAAACAGACCTGCTCTCCGCGTGGGCCCGATTCGCGTGCCAAAGCGGCGCGAACCGTCGCTCCGCGCGAGCTGCCGTATTTCAGCGCGTTCTCGATCAGGTTCTGCATTACTTGAGTCATTTGATCGGCATCGGCACGCAGCATCAGCGGCGCATCAGCCCCGTCCAACACCAGCGACACACCAGCCCCCGCCGCAAGCCCGCGCAGGTTGCTTGCGACCGCGCGCAGCAGCGCCGCAAGATCCACCGCCTCGGTCGGGCGGCGCAGCTCTTCCGCCTCGACCCGGCTCAAGTGCAACAGGTCACGCACCAGACGGCTCATCCGTTCAGCCTCGCTCGCCATGATGGCCAGAAATCGTTCGCGCGCCGCCGCATCGTTGCGCGCCGGCCCCTGCAAGGTCTCGATAAAGCCCAAAAGCGAGGTCAGCGGAGTGCGCAGCTCATGGCTCACATTTGCAACGAAATCCCGCCGCATCTGACCCATCTGCTCTTGCGCCGAAAAATCTTCGAACACGCAGAGCGCACCATCGGGCAGCGGGCTGACGGTCACCTGATAGACCACGTCCTGCGCCGCCGCCGAAATCACCACGCGCACCCGCGAGCCACCGCGCCCCGTCAAGGCCGCCTCGACGGCACGCACAAAATCGGGCTGGCGAAAGCTGATCCCGTGATGCCGCTGCAAGATCGCCGCCCCAAACGCCGCAATCGCCGCATCATTGGCAAGCACGATACGCGCATCCGCCCCCACCATCAGCGCGGCCAGCGGAAGCCCCTGCAGGATGGCAAGGATCTCATGTCGGGTCTGCATCTCGCCTCCTTGCACAGAACATGGGTTTCTGCCGTTTTGAACAGTTCTGACTTGAACCGGCAACAGCAATATGACTAACTCGGGTGTGTTGCGGTGACGGATATCCACCTAAAGGAGAGCCGGATTAAAAGAGTAACCTGTTTATCCCAGTAGCATAGCCCGGGGTTCCGACGGTGACCTTGAACGATAAAAACAAGAACATGCTCTATATCTCGGTCTCGGCTGTCGCCGAACAGGGCGATGCCAGCAGCAATTCTTCGCTTTGCTATGATGATCTCAGCGCCGAGGCGCTCCGGAAATTTGGTGCAATAACGGTCGTTTGCCATCTGATCAGCGGACCACTTGATGCAAGCATGGTGCTGCGCCGTCTGGTCGAGATTGGCTATCGCGGCCAGTGCATCGTGCTCTCGCCGCGCCTTCCACGCCGCGAGATCGTCTTGCGCGAATTGCAGTCAGAGGCAGCGGGGATCAGCGTTGATCTTATCGAGATCGACCAGAATTAACCCCTAAGCCACTTAGGCCGAAGGATTATCACGCTGAAAGATCCAGTCGTGATCCGGATCGTTCTGAAACCGCCATTTGCGCAGCGGGCCCGCCATGACGTTCAGGTAATACATATCATAGCCATAGGGCGCACCGCAGGGATGATGCCCCTTTGGCACCAGCACCACGTCGTGGTTCTTCACGGCCATGGTTTCATCCAAGCTGCCGTCTTCGGTATAGACGCGTTGGACGCCAAAGCCTTGGGCGGGGTTCAGGCGGTGGTAGTAGCTTTCCTCCAGATAGGTCATGCGGGGAAAGTCATCCTCGTCATGGCGATGGCTGGGGTAAGATGACCAATTGCCCGAGGGTGTAAAGACTTCGGTCACCAGCAAGCTGTCGGCCACATCGCGCGTCTCCATCGCGATGTTGTTGATATAGCGGGTGTTTGCGCCAGTGCCGCGCTGGGTCAGGGTGATCCCTTCTGGTCCAAGGCGCTGGGCGCTGTGGCCCGATTTGCCCGGTGCTGTGCAAACCGCAAGCGTGCAATCGGTGGTGGCCGTGGCGTTCCAATCGCTGGCGTTGGGCACATAGAGGCAATGGGGCGGCGTGCGTTCGAACACGTCCATCCGCTCGCCCATGACACCCCAATCCTGCCCTGCGGCATGGATCTGCGCCTTGCCCTCGACCAGCACCAGAATGACCTCGGTATCCCCTGTCGCCTCGGCCGCGGACTCGCCCGCGCGCAAACGGTAAAGCCCAAAGCCCACATAGCCCCAGCCCGCAGTTTCGGGCGTGACGTCATGCACCTTGCCAGTCTCGCCCATAGGCTTTCGCAACAAATCGGCCATGATCATCCTCTGTGTCTAAAAATTCTTGGGGTGCGGGGGGCGTGCCCCACACCCTTTGTTCTGATTATTTGTCCAAGCCAGCCCGCTTGGCAAAGCCTTTCAGGCTGCGCAGGCCAAGGCTTTGATAATCCAACGGAACCCGCACCGAAGGATCCTGCTCTGCCTCGATCACCAGCCAGCCGGAATATTTGTGCGCGGCGGCCACTTCAAGCACCGAGAAGAAATCCACCGCGCCTTCGGCATCGCCCGGAACAGTGAACGAGCCGCGACGCACGCCTTCCAGAAACGAAAGCCCCTGCTCGCGCACCTGTGCGGCGATATCCGGCCGCACGTTCTTGGCGTGAATGTGGCCCACGCGCGCCATATGCTTTTTGGCCACGCGCACAGGGTCGCCGCCGCCGTAATAGCAATGCCCGGTATCAAGCAGCAGATGCGTGTGCGGGCCGGTTTCGGCCATCAGGCGGTCAATCTCCCACTCGGCCTCGACGACAGTGCCCATGTGGTGGTGATACACCAGCTTGACGCCTTGGGCTGCGGAAAAGGCGGCCAAAGCCTCGATCCCCTGACCAAATTTTTTCCATTCGGAATCAGGAAGATGCGGGCGGTCGTTCACAGCCTTGGTATCGTCACCATGGATCGCGTTCGACGTCTCGCAGACGATGATGACCTT